>CADFKY010000231.1 GCA_902834965.1 Veillonellaceae bacterium | reverse complement strand
TTTTTTGTAAAAAAAAATGGCGACCCCGATCAGATTTGAACTGACGATCTTCGCCGTGACAGGGCGACATGTTAACCGCTACACCACGGGGCCGCATATCAACTCTCGTTGACTACTCGTATATATTAACATGAGGTAACCTACTAATGCAAGTACTTTTTTCTAATTTTTTGATGAATTTTTCCAAAATATATGAAATTAGGAACTATCTATTAAAAATCGCAAATATTAGCCATTTATATTTAGTATGCTTGAATATACTACAAATTATACCTATAATTACAGAAATCAAAAACGCCTGTAAAGGGGATACTTTTTCTGATTTGTGACTATCTTAAAAACCAGCTTAAGGATAATAATAAAATTGGCACCTAAATTTCTTTAACGAAAACTAGGTGCCAATTTCAACATAATTATATAAAATTGTTTATTATGGTATTTTTACAAGTATGATACAAATTATAAATGATCCCAAGGACCATCACGCAAGTCTTGTTCCCAATAATACTCAACCTTCATATCACCACGTTTGACCTTATCGAACATCTTAGAACGTGCCGAAGTCATCACATTTTCACTATGCTTACCACCAAAGTACGCATATTTAGACTTACCTAATGTATACATAACTGATACATACGGTTCTACAGAACTAATATTACTTTTACCAATTCCTAGATCTACAGAAATATGAGGCGTCACATTCATTTTAGCGCCTACCTTTAATCCATGTATGGATTGCCACTTATGTTGGTCAATATAGTACATCTCTTCTGGATGTTCTCCTGGCGCTTTTGTTTTCCAATGATATCCTTCCACATAACTAGATAGCCAACGGGCATTCTTATAATCGCGTGTATACCGTATATCAAAGCCATCCAATACATGTTCATAAGAATATCGAGGTGTTCTATGAATACCATCAGGTGGTGAACTTAAGCTATCATGAAAATCTATTGCCCGTGGTACTTGACGCAAAGGTGTATTAATGTCATAAGGTCCCACCTTTTTTTCTGATAGTCCATGGTATACATTGACACTAATCGTATTTAGACCAGCTACATATTCTAATCCTGCACTAACACGAGAAAATTTATCCTTAAATGCATAGTCATAGAATACATTGGCACCGACGTAGGCATGCTCATGTGTACTAAGGCGACGATAGCCAATACCAGCAGTACCTACAACACCAAGTGTATCATGTTCTACTACTTCACCTTTATCAATATAGGTACCTTGACCGTCAATTCTTCCAAAATCTGAATCTGAACCATTCCAATATGTAGTAGTGGAAACTTTTTCGCCACCATTAGCATCTAATCGTCCTTGTACAAACACCATGGATTTGCCATCTTTACCATATTGTTTTATGGGTTGCAACGTCTCTATAAAATACTGTGTATTCACTTTCTGCTTAGAGTTATGATTACGATAATGGAATCGTGTATCATAGCTTAGATTATTATCAGTCATTTGTTTATTAGGCATTGCATAATCATGATA
>CADFKY010000230.1 GCA_902834965.1 Veillonellaceae bacterium | reverse complement strand
ACCGTAGCGAAGGCATTTTGACGTGGATTATTGAGGGCCTTGACGATAGATGGGGTTATTCTTTTGAGCCCCATGGCGTTTACAAATTGTTGGTTAAGAAAGCAAAGCCTTTAGAGGACTTGGGCTATATGCGTCCTTCTTGGAATAATCGCTATTATGTGCTTGAGGTGTTAGAGGAACATGCTAAACATAGTGAGTTAGAGGCCTTGTCGGCTTATTTGAAAACCCCTAAATACCTTCATACTGATAGGGGTGATTTCCTGTTAAATCGAGAGTATCAATATTACACAGCCAGAATTGATGATTATGCATTCACCCTTGATGTGGATGAGGGTTCTGATGAAAGCTGTACCGTAGCATTGGCTACTTTCAATACAATCGATAATTTCAAAGCATTTGAACAACGAATTAGTACCTATATTAGTGAGACCTTGTTAGAACTCGCTAATTATTGGCTCGACAATGACGACCAAGATCCGATTACGTCAGACGTATTTGCTAAGCGTATTACGATGGGAGAATTGGCGTTTCGCAATGATGGCACCATAGAGGTCTATTATGACGATGACGATATCTTCTGGGGGCACTGCATCATAGCTCATATTGATGCAGATGGAAATCCTACTGATGCGGATATTGCAGGATAATCAATTAATGGAGCATCCTAATGAGAAAATCGGAATTAATGACATTATGGAATGTTGAAAGCTGGTCTGAAGAACCGTATGGCGTTTACTTTGTATCTCGCAGATTGGGCACTAATTGTTTAGAGAAGGTAGGACAAGCCTTTCAAAAACTTAATATTAGTTGCACCAGTTATACTGAGGTTGAGGTGCTTTCACTACCAATGTGGAAACAATTATCTGTTGAATTAGATGAATTAGATCAACTAGCACAGGAACTCATACAACAGGAAATACCGCAAGAAGAGTCTGTTGTACTGATGCTAACGGATATAATGTTAGATAAATCAGGTTGTTACGATGCATTTGCACTAGGCTATGATGTGGGAGAATCCCCAGCAGGACATCTATATGTTTTGGTTTCTTTTGATGAAAACTTTACGGTTCAACAAGATGTGATTTATGAAACCTTATAGAGTTGTATTAAAGTGGTGATACTGGTGTTGTATTCTACCTAAAAATATAAGTGATATGCAGGAGAGAGACCATGGAAGATATGTATACATTAGTTAAAGATTTCTTTAGTCATGATATGGATTTAGTTGATTTATTTGATTCTGAAGCTATTATCTGGATTGATTGGCGCGAGGATGACGAAGATGTGGTGAACTATTTCAATGATATGATGGATGAACCTATCGACATTCAAACCGTTAGTAATGGCAAGTCCTATGGTGACGATATTGTGTTACAAAAGGGCGATAAAGAACTCTTAATTCCTTACGGTGATGAGAAAGAGCGGGATGTAACGATCAAATACTTCAACGAATTTGTTAAACCTGATTATGAGGTACGCTGGTTTACTGAAAGCCTTGGAAACGATACGCTTGGGTTTAC
>CADFKY010000229.1 GCA_902834965.1 Veillonellaceae bacterium | reverse complement strand
CCTGCAATACCTTTAATAAAGAAAGAGAATACAATGTATTGCGTATGTCCACCAAAGAGGTCAAATAATGCAGAACCAATAGCCGCACCTAAACCACCATATAAACCGCCAAAAAGAATAGATGACGTAAATAATGCAGCAGATCCTAAGTGAACCATAGCCCCACCTGGTATTTCAATGCGAATTGTAGTTGCTACTGCACATAAGGCAGCAATAAATCCAATATATACAATATCGCGCGTGTTTAATTTCATAATCTAGCTCCTCTCTTTTAGCTGAATAACTATATTTAGTATAACAAATCTCACTCAGTCTAAAAACACCGATTTCGTAGGAATTAAATAACAAAGCACCTATACCATGGTATAGGTGCTTTATAAACTTTAATCAACTCTATCAAATATTATATGTTATAAGATACAAGTTAAATTAAATCTTAGCTCGTTTCAAGCGAAGGGAGTTACCCACAACTGTAACGGAACTGAATGCCATTGCGGTACCTGCAATCATAGGATTTAATGCGCCGACAGCAGCCAATGGAATACCAATGCAGTTAAAGATCAATGCCCAGAATAGATTTTGTTTAATATTAGTCATAGTCTTACGACTGAGGCGTACGGCTTGTACTAATGTGTGTAAATCATTTCTTACAAGAACGATATCTGCTGCCTCTACGGCAATATCTGTACCACTACCAATGGCAAAGCCAATATCTGCCGTTACAAGAGCTGGTGCATCATTGATACCATCACCAACCATGCCCACTACCAGACCTTTATCTTGTAACTCTTTTACCTTGCTAGCTTTATCTTGAGGCAAGACTTCTGCAATAACGTGAGTAATACCTGCTTGTTTAGCAATATATTGAGCTGTACGGCGATTATCACCGGTAAGCATCCACACATCGATACCTTGAGACTGTAATTCTTTTACCACCTCAATAGTTTCTGGACGCAATTCATCCTCTACAGCCCATAAGGCACTGATGACACCATCTACAGCGAGAACAGACACGGAGGCACCTTGTTCTTCATAGTGTAGAATATCATCTTGGACGGCACTTAGATCATAACCTAATTCAGACATCCAACGGCTATGACCAAGTTGTACAGATACACCTTGATAAGCACCTTGTAAACCTTTACCAGGCACATCACCAAAGCTTTCTAGTTCTACAGCTGTACCTTTATAACCATGATCTTCACCATAATAAACCATGGCCTTTGCAATTGGATGCGATGTACCACTTTCAAGGGCCATCATTAGGGACATATTTATACTTTCATCACCATTATAGTTTTTGAAAGCCGTTACATCGAGAATACCTTGTGTAAGAGTGCCAGTTTTATCCATAACGATGGCATCGAGTTTACCAGCTTTTTCAAGATATTCTGCACTCTTGATGAGAACACCATGCTCCGCACCTAAGCCAGATCCAACCATGATAGATGTTGGTGTAGCAAGGCCAAGCGCACAAGGACAAGCGATAACAAGCACTGCTGTAGCATTAATGAGAGCTACATT
>CADFKY010000228.1 GCA_902834965.1 Veillonellaceae bacterium | reverse complement strand
GGGGAGTGAACAACACCTCTGTACGTCCATCGGGATAGGTAGCACTAATATAATTTTGTACACTCTTTAACTGTCCACCGCGGGCATTGAACTGGTAATTATACAAAATCTTGTGTAACTGCAAAATATGATTCCGAGACAAGGATATGGAATCATAACTTTCATGGATAACATTTAAGGCATCACGATATCCCATAATCTCCTGCTCATCCCGATTTCGAGGCGTAGTCTTATCAGCTACCAACTGCCGAAGACGCGTACTCGTCGTCACAATCCCTTCAATCGCATTCGACGCCTCTGTACTCTGTACCTTTGCCAACTCTACAAGAGAATCTAGTATAGCAGGACTCTGTGAAAGCAAAACCTCCTCCTTGCCATTCGCCCGATAAATCCCTGCGATAAGACTTAAAATATCCATATCCCACGACAAAGACTGAATCCGACCATACTCAAAACGACGCATACACACACCTCCATTCTGCTCTAATCCCTTACGAATAAAATTATTCCCTTAAATTATACCATAAAATAAGGGAATAAATAATTTGGATACATTTAATTATACATGCAGAAAGGGTTCTATCTCTTTGAGACCGACTTAGGTCACTACTCCCAAACGCAGGTTGGAAAGATTTCCTCATTAGGAGATGAGAAAACGGGTGGATATATCTCTAAGAACGACTTAGGTCACTATGGAGGTCGATGAGAGATAGAACCCTTTCTACTAGTAGAGGAAATTTACCAAATCAAGTGATACACGCGATCTAGATTACTTCCTTCTTGTATTTGTACTTTTGTATTTGCCAATGTTTCAGAGCCAATCATATAGCCTTGTGGGTTATAGGCAGTCACATCAATGAGTTGTACTGTTTTATCAGCACGGTTAAATGTCATTGTGTAAATGGAGTGATCTCCATTTGGATCTACAATCTTCAAGCGCAATGTAGCACGAGCATCGTTTTTATCAACGGAGTCATTGTCGATATAACCAGTACGACCATATTGATCCGTATCAAGAGCATACCAACTTTCAGCATGAGACACGCCCACACCAGCGCTAAACAATAAACCGGCTACCGCTAAACAAGCAAACCATTTTTTCATAACTATTCTCTCCTGACTATAAAATTCAAATAACTATGCAATCTGCATACCATAAATTCCCTACGCCTTCATTATAACACCATAATTTCATATTACTAATAATAACTCTATAAACTGCATAATTAATATAAATCTATTAAGGACGATGTGCTGAGTCCTATGGGCTTTGATAATATGACGTATTTGATGACTGATATTCGCGCTGTAAGGTCAACAAAACATAGAAAGCCCCGAACTGTTCTGAAAACGACTTCGGTCACTATGGAGGCTTTCAGGATAGTTCGGGGCCAAATACGTTCTGAGTATCTAAATAAACAGAGCGAATATAAGCTTCTATTAAATTATTGGATTATTTACCCCATAGGGCCTTCATAACTTCCGCACCCATGGTATCGTCTTCAATTTTTGTAGGTTTTTGTGCTTCT
>CADFKY010000227.1 GCA_902834965.1 Veillonellaceae bacterium | reverse complement strand
ACATAATGTATATTCTCTTGTGAAAGGATTAAAACCTTCTGTCCACACCACAGTTATGGCTCTTGCCTTAGGTGCGGTTCTCTTGACGCCATTCATAGGCTATACAACGTATCGTGAATTTGTTACGTATACTAAAGTTGATGGCGAATGGCATGCAAGACTACCAATAGCTGCTACCTTTGACCCTAACTTCACGGACTATGGCACACCATATGTACCTGTAGATGATTTAAAACTACCAGATACAACCCCAGTGAACGGCAGACGCGTCGAGTATATCAATTTTGATGCTTTGTCTGCACCAAAGGTTATCTCTATTGCAGGCTACGATAAATACATTGAAAACATCGAGTTAATTGTATACGAACAAGACCTTAAGGAATACCAAGTAGAATCGGCTAACTTCGACTCTATTTCCTTCAAATTCCTTAACCATGGCCTTGATCTAGAAGTATCTCTACCAAATGGTGTGACAGAGGTGCATCATATTTATGATAAATTCCTTACAGTCGATAAAACAGCTATCGATCCTGTCATTATAGAAGGCACTGGATACAAGCTATTGATTACATCGTACTTCATAAACCAATTCGACACACGTAAACTTAAATTCAATGTGCTGTATAATTAAATTGAAAGCATTATAAATACGATATAGACTTAGTGCCTTATTGTAGTATTACAAAAGCAGTACCCCAGAAGGGGTACTGCTTTTATTCATTAATTAAGCTTTATAAGAATATCTTTTGCAAATTCTTGTGCCGCTTTAAAATCGTCTTCATTTGGATGTACTGCAGCCTGTTTGTGTCGTGCATCTCTATCAGCTGATTGTCCATGGCTATGTCCCTTAGGGAACATTTTATACATCATTTCAATGACCTTAGGGTCTACCTTACCTTGGCAGATGAATGTCCCAACCGGCTCTATACCATCGGGCAAACAGTTTGCCGCATTGACTAGACTTTCCTTTGCATGTGCCATTTGCGGTGGCACACCAGCCGTAGCAAACAAAGCAATGTGAGGATTATGTAATGTAGCGAGTACATCACGAGCTTCTTTATTGGCCGTTCCTTTATCCACCCAAAAGCCTGCAAATACAAGATCATAGGATGCTATATCGGAAGGCAATTCTTTCATAGACACACATGGTGTACCTTTTGGCAATGCGCTAGTAATAGCCTCAGCTACTTGTTTTGTATTTCCCGTAAGGGATGAATATATAACTATAGACTTCATGTCTTACCTCCTAATTACTATATATCTATTATAGGACATATATGACATGCTTTTAATAAAATAAATCACAATAGTATATAGAACAAAATTTGATTTACTGACACGTACTATTTTACTATTCTCAAAAGAGATATATCTTTCAAAATCATCATATATGCGTCCCATATAGTACTTTCTAGCATTTACAACTATATCGATAAATTTAAGCATACTATATTCATAAATTCCTAAATGTCAATATTGAATGTATAGAATTTTTTCGCTATAATCGTAACATAATGTATAAGCTTAATA
>CADFKY010000226.1 GCA_902834965.1 Veillonellaceae bacterium | reverse complement strand
GTTCTTCGTTTGTGTATAACATAAATCCCCTTTCCTGCCATGGCATAGCGCTTATCTACACAATAGCGCGGAACGGGGATTTTGACAAATTGGCAATTCCTTAGAATTCCTACATATTCTGTTACAATGTAGTATTAATTTCTATCCATCAAAAGACATATCTATACACCTAGATAGGTAATTGCTGAAAATAATACAAAAAAGACACCACAGAGGAATATGGTGTCTTTTTTAGAGAAATTAGTACTACCATTGGGTAATAGTACGTAAGTTACAATTACTGATATACACGTTAGGCGTAACGTATTCCGATGTTACAAGTAACTGTACAGGTAATCGTATTTTAAATTGTCTGATTACATTGCAATACAGGAGGCTTCCACAAAGTCTTTCAGTTGTGGTTTTACGTAGGTTTGGTACACGTCTGCACCATTGCCACGGACGATGTCGCCCCAGTATTTATACACATAGCGGTACCAGAAATGGAACATGCTATTAGTGAAGTGGTAGTCAGCGTATTTCGCTGGTCCACGGCTGTTCGCTTGGATACGACCTACGAGGCCCATAGCCATCAAGTCGTTTAAGCGCGATGTAAAGGTGCCGCTTTTAATTTGGCTAGCTTGTAACAGCTCCACATAGTATGGTCTCTCTAGTGTAGCAAGGCCAGATAGGATCGCATTAGCACCTGTTATATTTTTCATATCTCGATGTAAGATATGCTGCGTTTCTTCAAAGAGTGCGCCCGATACAGAGAAGAACAAATTAATAATATTCGTATCGATGCTTTCACCATTATCAAAGTACTGCACATAGGCAGGCAAACCACCTGTTACGGCGAACACGGTACGCAAGTCATCCTTCGCATAGTGAAGGCCCAAGGATTTCATGTCCACCAAGGAGAACGGTTTCACCTCGAAATATTCCGACACATAAGGACCAATCAAGCTGCGATCGCCAATGATGCGGCCATCGAGCTGTTCTAACCCATTCGCCATCAAGATGATGTTCAAATGGCTCGTTTCTTTATAAGCATCTAACAAATCGCGCAAGTGTATAGGGAACTGAGGTACAGCCTCCACCAAGGAAGGGTAATCATCAATCACCACAGTCTGAGGCATTTTTACACTGCTTTCAAATAGACCCTCAAAGGCCTCTTGCAAGCTAGTGATCGGTTCGAATTTATCCTGCCCATCGGTAGGAACAAAACGTGCCTCAAGAGCTCGATTCATATCGGCTACATGGATTGCTTCATTAGCCATGCGACCCGCCAAGTATAACGCCTTATGACGGCGCACAAGCTGGGAAGCTACATAGGATTTGCCACTGCGATGCGGACCATACACAACACACAAACTCATTTGATTCATCGCAATACGGGACTGGATACTCTCAATAATCTCAGCACGTCCCACAAAATTCATATACTCTCACCTCCAACATTCTATGGAGACTATTATATCATAAATTTAAAACAAATTTAAACTTATTTTCATATTATTAACATGACTTTTGATTATGTTAAATTTTTTACGCATAAAATACACTTATTTAATGGTTTACTTTTTACCCATA
>CADFKY010000225.1 GCA_902834965.1 Veillonellaceae bacterium | reverse complement strand
TAATTAGGCTTTACAATGTGCGCTTTGGAAACAAGTTGGCGCATTGCTACTACCATATCAGGTGTATAGATAGAGTAGAGGCGACCATCATCCGCCATAGCTGGATCGACGATAATCATTTGTCCCTTATTACCGAAACGATCGATGGCTTCTTCCACGAGATGAATTTGTTCTGGGGATGCCAAGAAACCACTTACAATAGCGTGAAAGTCGATTTCGTTTTTATCCCAGCAGTCCATAAAATCTCTCATATGTGCCGATAAATCTACGAACTCGTAGTGTGGATATTCTAAGTGATTACTCAATACAGCTGTTGCCAATGGAACCGCTTGGCAACGCATAGCGCTGATGATTGGAATCATAACGGTTAGGGCACAACGGCCGATGGAGCTCATGTCTTGAATTGTTAAGACTCTAGGTACTTCTGTCATAGACACCTCCAAAATACTATATATTTTATTGTACGTTATGTAGGGCGTTCTGTAAATGTAATGATGTTATTCATGAAATTAACTTCATAATGTAGTATAATAAAACAGATAGACTTTTTATGGAGGATAGTGACAATGACAAGGTATGTATTTCGACGCCTAGGTGGCGCAATCATAATCTTATGGGTCATCATTACCGTAACGTTTGCATTAATGCATGCAATACCGGGGGGACCTTTTACAAGTGAAAAAAAATTACCACCTCAGGTAAAAGCAAGTATTGAAGCAAAGTATCATCTTGATGATCCTGTATGGAAACAGTATGGTGATTATTTAGGTGGTGTTATTACCGGCGATTTGGGACCATCATATAAGTATGAAGGTCGTAGTGTGAACGATATTATCAGTGATGCATTCCCAATTTCTGCGCAGCTTGGTTTATTATCATTAATGGTGGCTGTAGTAGGTGGTATTGCAGCGGGTGCTATTAGTGCTATGCGCCCTAATGGTATCGTTGATTATGCGGTTACCGTATTATCTACCATTGGTATTTCCGTGCCTACATTTATTATTGGTGCCGTTCTTGTATATGTGGTGGGCTTTGAACTAGGATGGTTCCCCGTAGCCTTATGGCGTGGTCCATCTTATATGGTTCTACCAGTGTTGACGTTAGCAGCACAACCTATGGCATTCATTGCACGCTTAACGCGCAGTGGGTTGCTTGATGTGTACCAACAAGAATATATCCGTACAGCTCGCGCCAAAGGCTTGGGCTCTTGGACTATTTTGACACGTCATGCATTAGGCAATGCTATTTTGCCAGTTATTACGTACTTGGGACCGTTGGCTGCTAGCCTTTTGACAGGTAGCTTTATCGTAGAAACAATCTTTGCCATTCCGGGCCTTGGACAGTATTTCGTAACTTCCATTTATAACCGTGACTATACGGTTATCCTGGGCATTACGATTTTCTATAGTGCGCTTGTAGTATTTCTTAATATTTTGGTGGATATGATTTATCCGTTAATTGATCCACGTGTTACGACAGAGGAGGGGACAGATGAATAAGGAAGATTTTTTACCTATTGAACGAACTCCTCAAGAAGAAATTACAAGCTTTATAAAACGTCCTAGTAAATGGGCGAGATTTAAGGTGAATCGCTTGGCTGTAGTAGG
>CADFKY010000224.1 GCA_902834965.1 Veillonellaceae bacterium | reverse complement strand
TCGTACAACCTGTAGAAAATGATCCGTCTGTTCTCGTATTAGGCGCTGGTCATGTGAGCCGTGCTATTACAGATTTATTACTATTCATTGGATGTCGTGTTACTGTTGTAGATGACCGCCCAGAATATGTAGTTCCTGAATTCTTTGACGAGCGCGTAACTCGTAAATGCTTGCCCTTAGAAAACTTTAAAAATGATTTACCTCTTGATGAATATAATGGTTTTATCATCGTTACACGTGCTCATGAGTATGATAATGTATGTTTAGAACAATTGCGCGACTACTTGCCAACCTATATGGGTGTTATGGGCAGTCAAAAGCGCATACATTATGCATTTGAAGTATTGCGTGAACAAGGTTGGACGCAAGAAGAGTTAGATATGGTATATGCACCAATTGGTCTAGATTTAGGTGCACAAACTCCTGAGGAGATTGCATTATCTATCGTTAGCGAATATTTGGCAGTGGTGCGTGGTAAAAAAGGCGGCTCATTGCGGAAAGGTAGAGTGAGCCATGAATCGTGAGTTTATTGAATATTTAAGTGCTCGTAAAAATGAAACATTAGCTGTTGCCACAATTTTATTTACCCGTGGTTCTACACCGCGTAAAGCTGGTACTTCTATGGTTGTATTCCCAGATGGATCTATCTTTGGTACCATCGGTGGGGGTCGTGCTGAAAATGAAATTCGCCTAAGTGCTGTTGATTCTTTGAATAAAAAAGAAGCACATCGTCGTATCGAAGTTCTTTTAGATGATGATGTAGCTGTAAAAGAAGGTATGGTGTGCGGTGGACAGATGGATGTGTGGATTGAAACACAAAACATCTAATATCATATCTTATATTCGTTTATAAATTTACAGTGATTGTAAAATGAGTTAAAATATAAGGTACAGCCAAGTAGTTGGTTGTACCTTATTTTTTTGTATAAGGAGCTATTTTTATGCATATTGACGCACTTATACATACCTTTAGGCTTCTTGATATCGTTGATATCATAATCGTTGCTATTGGTATTTACTATTTATATAAATTGCTTAAAGATACACGGGCCGTTTCTCTTTTGAAAGGTCTCGTTATGTTAGCAATTCTAAATTTATTGAGTCATTTGCTAAATCTATATGTTATCAATTGGATTTTGCAACAAAGTATGACTGTTCTTCTCTTCGCATTGCCTGTAGTATTCCAACCGGAATTGCGCCGTGCTTTAGAACAATTGGGCCGTGGCCGAATTTTTAGCAAGGCACAGAATGTTAATGAAGAGGAAATGGACATGGCCATCAATGAAGTGATGGCGGCAGCTCGCGTTATGTCTCGTGAGCATACAGGGGCTCTTATCGTTTTTGAACGTGAAGTGGGCCTTAATGACTTTGTGGACACAGGCATTTTGATTGATGCTGTGTTAAGCCGTGAATTAATTAAAAATATTTTCGTTCCTAGTACGCCACTTCATGATGGGGCGCTAATCATCCGCGATGGCCGTATTCGTGCAGCTGGTTGTTTGTTGCCACTAACTGAAGACCGTACATTGAGTACTGAACTTGGTACGCGTCATCGTGCAGCCATCGGTTTATCTGAACAAACAGATGCGGTCGTTGTTGTTGTCAGTGAGGAAACGGGGACAATTT
>CADFKY010000223.1 GCA_902834965.1 Veillonellaceae bacterium | reverse complement strand
AAGATAAAGAATATATAGCCAATACGTATGGCCGGTTTAACGTATGTTTTGAAAAAGGTAAAGGTTCTCTTTTATGGGACGTAGATGGTAAAGAATATATCGATCTTGGATCCGGTATTGGTGTAACAGCATTTGGTGTAGATGATGATGAATGGACAAAGGCGGTGACAAAGCAATCTCATGCCTTGAACCATATCTCTAATTTGTACTATTCTTTACCACAAATTGAATTGGCAAAACAACTATGCGCTAAGACAGGTATGAAGAAGGTATTCTTCTCTAACTCTGGTGCAGAGTCTAATGAATGTGCCATCAAGGCAGCTCGTAAATATAGTCATGACAAATATGGTGACGGTCGTCATGTCATCGTTACGTTAGTAAACAGTTTCCACGGTCGTACTATTACTACCTTGTCTGCTACAGGTCAAGATGTATTCCATCAGCATTTCTTCCCATTTACAGAAGGCTTTATTCATACACCAGCTAATGATATTGATGCGGCATTAAAAGCGCTTGATAACCCTGCTGTTTGCGCCATTATGATGGAACCTATTCAAGGTGAAGGTGGTGTTATGCCGCTAGATAAAGAGTTTGTACAAGCGGTAACAAAATATGCTCATGAACATGATCAACTCGTGTTAATCGATGAAGTACAAACTGGTAATGGCCGTACTGGTAGTTTGTATGCATACCAACAATTCGGTATTGAACCAGATGTAGTATCTACGGCGAAAGGTTTAGCCGGTGGTCTTCCTATGGGCGCTACCTTATTCAATGAAAAGATGCAATATGTGTTAAATGCAGGTGCACATGCTACAACCTTTGGTGGCAATCCTATTTGTGCGGCAGCAGGTAATACCATTATTAGCCGTTTAACACCAGAATTCTTAGATTCTGTAAAAACAAAAGGGGACTATGTAAAAGCTGCTTTAGCTGGTAAACCTAGTATCCTTGGTGTAAGCGGTATGGGCCTTATGCTTGGTATTGAAACTACAGTAGATCCAAAAGCAGTTATCGCTAAATGTCTTGAAAAGGGCGTTGTATGCTTATCTGCGAAAAATAAAGTACGTCTTTTACCAGCTCTTAATATCCCTCAAGAACAATTGGAGAAAGCGATTACCATTGTAGCTGAAGCGATTGAAGAGTTAGCTGCAAAATAATATTACGCTTAACTTTCATAAAGATTATTTAAAATAGTTGCGTAACCGTATAACCATTGAAATAAATCGATGAATATATAGACTTTAGTTCTCATTCGTGTTACCCTAGAAGAAACAGTCTATATTGGAGGAGTAAATATGAATACAGAATCCTTACGTAACGAAGTATTGGTTCCTGCAGTAGCAAAAACATTAGATATTGCTACAAAAGCAAAACCTACAAAAGAAGAACTTTTCACAACAGCAAAAATTACAGCTGCTGTGGCAGTTGCAACAGCGGTTGTATCCTTAGCGGTACAAGCAGTATTACGCAACCGATAAGCAATTAAGAAAACGACATGGCGTGGCCTGTCGTTTTCTTTTACTTTTACCCCGTTATTCCCCTTTATTAAGGGAGTTTGCAAGGAGGCGATACCATGCATAGTCGCGATTTAATTGAACAATATAAAGGCTACGTTCAAGATTGGCGTAGATATTTCCATAAACATCCAGAG
>CADFKY010000222.1 GCA_902834965.1 Veillonellaceae bacterium | reverse complement strand
CATTTTAGCCGTTCTTTGAAAGTACGAATGAGTTGAGGGGATATAAGGTTAGGGGATATTAATGGGACGACAAGATTCTAAAGATAAATACAAATTGTCCGCTGTGGACTCCATTGAAAGATTACCACTTAGTGAACAAGTTTATTTAACATTAAAAACAGCTATCTTAACAGGCGAATTGATGCCACAAGAAAAGCTTAACGAAGTAAAAATTGCAGAACAATTGCAAGTGAGTGCTACACCTGTTCGCGAAGCATTCCGTAAATTGGCTAAAGATAATCTCGTAGTTATTGTTCCTTGGAAGGGTGTTACTGTAAAGGCGGATACTCCTGAAGAGATTATTGCACTGTATCAAGTGCGTGAAGTAATGGAAGGCCTTGGGGCGCGACTTTGTGCCCGTCATGCCACTGATGAACAAATTAAAGAGTTGCGTGAAATTTGTAAAGAAATGCATCAAATCGAAGAAGCTACAGAACGCGTTGAAGTAAACAGTCGTTTCCATACTATGATTGCTCATTATTCAGGTAATGAACGCGTTGTAGAATACTTAGCGAGCTTCCGTGAACGCGTTAACCGCGACATGTACATTAGCTCTTTTAATGCAGTGCGTACTCATGATTGCGACGATGAACATGATCATATCGTAGATGCTATTGAGCGTCATGATGAAGTAGCAGCTGAAACTGCTATGCGTCAGCATATTAATAATGCATTTATCTTCAAAAAAGCAAATGCTGAAGTGCAACACAAAAAACTTAATGAAGTATAATGCCTATTGTTGGCATGCTTTATGAAAGGCTCCGCCGTTGGCGGGGCTTTTTCTGTACGAGCGTTAATACTGTATTTGATTAGCTTAACTTAGCTTTGGCTTAACTTTAGTTAGGGCGCTGTTCCTCGTATGACTTAGAAATTCTAATCGTTTATAGTGTGACGTCAGATGAGCATTGCAACTTTTATAATCTATGATACGCAACCTTACAAGCTGAGCTACATCAATTTGGAATGCTTGAGCGATTTTAAATAAAATTTCTAAAGACATGCCGGATATGCCTGTGCCACACTCTAGCTTGCTCAGATAACTGCGGCTAATACCAACGTGGCGTGCTAGCTCGTGTTGGGACATATTTAGAGATATGCGAATGTTGGCAATTTTATGACCTAAACACACATATTGATGTTGTAAAAATGGGTCTTCGTAGGTATTTATTCGCAGCTCAGTTAACGGTGTTGTTGCAGGTTTCATAGGGATTCCTTTCTTTTCCCTGCTCTCTAAATATAGTATACTGAGACTGTTGGTCGTTGACTAATATAGAAAACTAGATATTTATCGGTTATTTCAGATAATTACACGGATTGTGAAAATCGTAGGATACTACTGTAAGTATAGGAGGCAATATGGAAAAATACATTGCAGTTGCCATTGGTGGCGCTGTTGGTGCTTTGTGTCGCATGGCTCTTGGCGAATGGGTTATGACAAAGGTGAGTTCCTTTCCATATGGAACGGTTGTAGTAAACCTTATTGGTTGCCTCATTATTGGCCTTGTACTAGGTCTATATATGCAAAAGCCAGATTTACCGCAGTTGGCTAGGTTCTTCCTCGTTGTTGGTGGACTCGGTGCATTTACAACATTTTCAACCTTTGCCTTTGAAATGTTACAACT
>CADFKY010000221.1 GCA_902834965.1 Veillonellaceae bacterium | reverse complement strand
TCATCATCTTAGGATCAAGACGAATTTCACCGGATTGAATAGCATTAGTTTCCATAGCATCACGCTCTGTTAAGCGTTTATATTGCGCCAACATAGCTTTGATTTTTGCAATCAATACAGATGGAGAGAATGGTTTTTCAATGTAGTCATCAGCGCCTACACCTAGGCCACGGATTTTATCAATATCATCAAGACGAGCTGTTACCATAACAATTGGGACGCGAACCTTGTCACGAATTTGACGACAAACTTCAAAACCGTCCATTTCTGGCAACATAACATCAAGGATGATAAGGTCTACAGGAGTATTTAAAGCAGCCTCAATACCCTCCGTACCATTAGTCATAATCGTAACATCATAACCTGCCACCATTAAATAATCACGCTCAATATTGGCGATATCCAAATCGTCTTCAATAATTAAGATATGTTCACTCATGATTCTTCTCCTTGTTTAGGAAATTCTAATATAACACGTAGACCATGTGGTCTTACATTTTCAATCACAACTCGGCCTTCAAAGATTTCCATAATTCGACGAATAATCGACAATCCAAGACCACTACCTTCTTGTGGGTTCGTACGAGACGAATCAACACGGTAGAACGGGCGCATTAGACGCTCTAGAGATTCTGGTGGTACCCCTGGGCCATCATCACTGATAACACAGTATACATAATCATCATCACTAGTTACATCAATCACACAATGACCAATATCGGCCATTTTATACTTAGCACTATTGTTCAACACATTTTGTAAAACACGTTGTAACAATTGTGGGTTTGCATTAATAAAAGCACTTTCAGCTGCTATACGGAATTTGATTTCAAGTCCTCTTGTTTGATAAGGAGCCAAATGATCTTCAACAAAATCACGTACATATTGACCGAGTTCAATTCGTTCAGATGGACGTGACTCTTTCTTATAATTCAAAGTTGTAATAAGGAACAATTCCTCTAACATAGAATCTAAATCATTAGCCCGTTTCAAAATGATTCCCATATAACGTTTTTGTTGCTCTTCTGTTGGTGCAATACCATCACGAACACCTTCTGCATAGGCTTTAATAGCTGTTAACGGCGTTCGGATATCATGGGATATCCCTGCTAACAACTCTTTTTGTTGCTCCTGTTCCATTTCAATCTGACGATTGGCCATTTCTAACGATTTTGTCATATTCTTAACATGAATCATGATGAAGCGTGTAACAAATCGGTTAATAGCAAAGAAGGTAACAATAAAGAGTAATATAGCCACTACAATAATATAGAAGGAAACTGATTCCATCAAGCTGTCACTACCATGAGTAGCTCGCTTTATAGCAATATGATATACGTAAGCATGACGCCCATCGTATTTCCTCATTTCATATACGAAAGTATTATTGGACTGATATACGATACCTTGTAATTCAGGGTTTACATCAATAAGACCAACAATAGCAGAGGCACTATAGATTTGAGGATTACCATAGCTGTACACCATATTACCTTGATCTAATACTTCTACATATACTTCCTTCGGATCGAGTAAGCTATAGCTAGGCTTTACTAAGCTATCTATTAAGTTGTTTTCTAAACCATAAAAGGTAATTGTTTCAGTGATTCGACTGACACTTTTAAACTGTTGTTCCTGCTCAATACGCAAATAGTAACCGG
>CADFKY010000220.1 GCA_902834965.1 Veillonellaceae bacterium | reverse complement strand
GGTTTTGGAGAATTGTAGAATTGCTCGAACATGCGGAATGTTGTAGCATTACCAACCATTTTACAGTTTGGATAACGTTCCAATGTTTCCAACAATGTTTGGCAATGATCTGGTTCCATATGGTTAACGATGATGTAATCAAGGTCGCGACCATTCAATAGGTAAGTCAAGTTGTCGAAGTATTCTTCGCGAATTTCAGCATCAACAGAGTCTACAACACAAGTTTTTTCATCATCGATGAAATAGCTGTTATAGCTAACACCATTTGGAATAGGGAATAAGTTTTCAAAACGTTCTGTAGTCCAGTCATTACTACCAATCCAGTAGATATTATGGGTCATTTTCTGAGCACAATGCATAATAAAATCCTTTCTTAACTCACATTTGTTATGTATAGGTTTACACGAATTCTCATGTTCGTAAATATATCATCAACTTATAATACTAATATTTTCGAAAAAAATCAATATTGAAAAGCCTACCCCAAGGAGTAGGCTTTCACAGGAAAGAATAATCATTAATTATTTAAAGTATTTTACACCGGATGTAAAGATTGGCATTTCTAATAAACCAGGAATGTTTTTACTGATACCAGTACCGCAGCGTTCGGAGTGAGCCATCTTACCGAATACGCGACCATCTGGACTATAAATGCCTTCGATAGCAGCTACAGATTGATTTGGATTGAAGCGGCTATCCATGGAGGCAATACCATCAAAGTCTACATATTGTGTAGCAATTTGACCAGTTTTGTTGAATTCCAATACTTGTTGAGGGGAAGCGATGAAGCGACCTTCGCCGTGAGAAATTGGCACAGTGTAGATTTCGCCCGCTTTAGCATCACTCATCCAAGGGGATTTAGTAGAAATAACTTTAGTGTTAACCATACGAGACAAGTGACGACCGATTGTGTTGTACGTCAATGTAGGATGATCGGTGGTTAACGTTTCGATATGACCACCTGGCAACAAACCTAATTTGATAAGGGCTTGGAAACCATTACAAATACCAAGTACTAGACCATCTTGTTTGTACAAGAGGTTTTCTAAACCTTCTGCAAGGTATGGATTGCGGAAGAGGGTAGCCATAAATTTACCAGAGCCATCTGGTTCATCACCAGCACTGAAGCCACCAGGGAACATAAGAATTTGGGATTCTGCCAATTTTGTTTTAATTACATCGATAGATTCTTTTAACTGTTCTGGTGTTTGGTTACGAATGACTACGATATCTGTTTCTGCCCCAGCACGTTCAAAGGCACGAGCGGAATCAAATTCACAGTTTGTACCAGGGAATACAGGAATGAGTACTTTCGGTTTTGCCCCTAAGGATGTGCTACGCGGTTTAGCATGTTGGTCATGAATGTACGCTACCGCTTCACCAACACCATTTGGCGCATGCATAGGGAAGATATCGTTTAATGGAGCTTCATAAGCTGCTTGAATTTCCTTAAGAGATACGGATTGATCGGCCCATTCAATAACAGGATTTGCCTGTGTTACACCGATTACTTTAAGACCTGGTAATTCTAAGAGATAGTTAACAGCTTTAATATCTACCTCTACGATAAATGCACCAAGAGCTGGTTGGAAGATAGCACGTTCCGCATATTTATCGAATTTAACACCAATGTTGTTGCCAAGAGCCATTTTGGTAACTGCTTCAGG
>CADFKY010000219.1 GCA_902834965.1 Veillonellaceae bacterium | reverse complement strand
GGTGTTTTTCTGAACACCGTTATGGACCGTTCTTTGTGTAATAGATTTACCATGATGGTGGTATATGAAATATGAATATTTAAGTAATTATGAGGAATACCCATAAATGTGGCAGCTTTTAACATCTCTTCAATAATTCGATTTGTATCTGCACCACATTCCATAAGTAATTTGCCTATGTTTAATAGAACATCAAGTTTTCTGTGAATATGGATAAATGGGTTCTCTAGAACTTCATTTTTTTCTTCTAATGTAAATTGTTGCATATATCTCCCCAGATAATGATAGACTATACTATTGTTATCTTTTACATAAGGTATAACTTAATACTACATGTATTATACCATTAATTATTTTAAATAATCCTTGCATTTTATAGGGTACACTTGTACAATCGAATTGTAAACCTAGGTTGACAAAGAAAGGGGCTCTAAACTATGCGTGATGAAGTATTAGAATTCTTGAGACAAAACCAAGGTAGTTTCGTATCGGGACAAGATATGTCGGAAGCGTGTCATGTTTCGCGCACAGCTATTTGGAAGCATATCAAAGCATTACGTCAAAAAGGCTACAAAATAGAATCTTATACCAAGAGGGGGTATCGATTATTGGAGGAACCTGATTTGTTGAGTCCATTAGCAATGAAGCAAATCTTAAAAACAGATGTATTTGGCAAACGGTATGTCTATATGGACACTACCGAATCTACAAACCTAGAAGCTCGTCGCTTAGCACAACAAGGTGCGGAAGAAGGCACTGTTGTTGTTACAGAGGAACAGGCTGCTGGCCGTGGTCGTTTGTCTCGGGGATGGTATTCTCCATTCGGGAAAGGTCTATGGTTTAGTATCATTTTACGCCCTGACTTTGCACCAGTAGAAGCACCGAAGTGTACATTGATGGCAGCCGTGGCATTAACAAAGGCATTTCATAAAATGGGCCTTACAGATGCGGGTATTAAATGGCCAAATGATATCCTTGTAAATGGTCGTAAATTAGTTGGTATTTTGACAGAAATGTCCGGCTCTATGGAGGAAATTTCCTATATTGTTATGGGCATAGGTGTCAATGTTAAGACTAAACAAGAAGAACTACCAGAAGAATTGAAGTTAATTGCTACGTCATTAACAATGGAAGGCATTGATATTGAACGGACAGAAGCTTTTAAAATTATTTTGGAATCCTTAGAACATCAATATTATGAAGTCCTCGATAGTGGCTTTGAGGAAACATTAAATGAATGGCGCCAATTATCGGTGACTCTCGGTGAGGAAATTGAAGTGAGAGCACCAGGAAATACCTATGAAGGGGTAGCTACAGATATTGATGAAGATGGTAACTTATTAGTAAGAATCCCTGATGGGACAGTTAAACGTATTGTGGCAGGGGACGTGTCAATTCGTCCGCGCAAATAGGAGGCATTCATGTTATTAGTAATTGATGTGGGGAACACCAATATTGTTCTCGGTGTATACGACAAGACAGAGCTTGTAGGTCACTGGCGTATTTCCACGGATCGCGTTCGGACCACCGATGAATATGGCATGTTGATGATGAACTTATTCTTCCACGATCGTAAGGTTGATGTGAAAGATATTAAGGATATTATCATTTCCTCAGTTGTGCCACCGTTGATGCCTACATTAGAACGCGTATGTTTACGTTATTTTAATGTAAATCCTCTCATTGTTGG
>CADFKY010000218.1 GCA_902834965.1 Veillonellaceae bacterium | reverse complement strand
ATACTATTTATGAACAATGTGGAGGTACTAAAAATGGCTAATCAACTCGACGAAATGAATCCAGAAATTATGTCTGAAGGCAGAGATGTAAATGTTATTGCGAAGGTAATCCCTGTAGAAACTAGTGGCTTTGAAAAACTTCTTCCAACGATCCTTATGGCAGTTGGTGTTATCGGTATCGTTTTAGGCATAGTTATAGACAAGTATCTAGTATCTATTATTGGCGCCATTGTATTGATTTATCCATGGTGGCGATTAAAACAAATTAGCTCAGAGTTTAATATGATGGAACAAAGAATTCAAAATGCTGCATCCGAAATTGATAACTATATGGAGCAACGTGTTGTGATTCTTTCTAATGCGGCTAAACTTGTGGAAAAATCTATTGAAGTTGATAAGGATATCCTTGTAGACATTGCTAAGTATAGAAGTGGTAATTTTTCTGAAGCATCTAGAAGTGATGTGAATGCACAACTTAACAAGGCTACAAGAGCCCTCAACGTAGCTATAGAAAATTATCCAGAATTACAAAGCCAAGATACAATTCGTGATGCAATGCAACAAAATTCTTACTTACAAAAAGAAATTACTGCAGCTAGAACGTTGTATAATGATGCTGTAAATACTTGGAATAGAGAAATCTTTGAATTCCCATTTAAAAAGATTGTAGCGGCCAAAGAAGGTAGAACTACTAGAATTCCATTTATTGCAGATCAAGAAACTAAAGAAAAATCTAAAGGCGTTTTCTTTTAAGGGATAGGCAATTGGAGGTTAGTGTATAAAGGGCATACTATAAAATCTGACATTAGTATATAAGGGGATACTATGAAGTCTTATGAAAAAGGGATTAGCTTGTCTATCTGGACTTTGAGTTGGCCTATATTTATCGAAGTATTCCTACAGCTGTTAGTAGGTAATATAGACCAAGTAATGATGAGCCATTACTCTCCTCAAGCGGTAGCAGCTGTGGCTAATGCCAATCAAATTTTAAATATCTTTATTATGCTCATCATTGTTATGAGTACAGCTACGACGATTTTGATTGCCCAGTATTTAGGGGCTAAGAATCAGTCTAAGCTATCTGAGGTGTGTACGGTCAGTTTGGTGTTGAACTTTTTGTTTTCATCTGTTGCGGCCGTATTCTTTATCACCTGTCATGAATGGATTTTTACATGGCTAGGTATACCTCCCGAAACGATGAGTGATACGTCGATATATACGACCATTGTGGCCGCAGGATTACCGATTCAGGCTATGTATTATGCGCTGGTTGCCGTATTTAGAGGCCATTCATTAACGCGTGTTACTATGTATATCGCGTTAGTTATGAATGTTATCCATATCACAACTAACTATGTATTAATATTTGGTCATGGTCCCATACCAAGCCTTGGTGTACTAGGGGTATCAATTTCTACCTGGTTATCTAAGGTGGTAGGCCTCGTAATTATTGGCTATACCTTTAAGAAGTTGCTTACTTTAGAGGTGAGCTTCAAATTTTTAAAACCATTCCCGTGGCATACGGTTAAGTCTTTACTGAATATCAGTGTTCCCTCTGGTGGTGAAACCTTAAGCTATCAGTTATCTCAGACAACGATTATGAAAATGGTCAACATCCTAGGGCTAGCTGTTATTAATACAAAGGTGTATGTATCAGTTATTGCCATGCTTTGCTATGTATATACCATAGCA
>CADFKY010000217.1 GCA_902834965.1 Veillonellaceae bacterium | reverse complement strand
TTTAGATTCTGCACGGTTACAAAAAGAATTGGCTCGCATTTTTAATATCAGTAATTGTACAATTACAGCCTATTGCTTAGGTGAACATGGCGGTAGTGCTATGGTGCCATGGTCTCATGTATACGTACAAGGCAAGCCTCTCGTAGAATTACAACAAGAATTGCCTCATAGATTCCCTACACTTGACCATACACAAGTGCTAGATGATGTTAAAATTGGCGGTTATCATGTGTTGGCCGGTAAAGGTTCCACAGAATTTGGCATTGCCAGTGCAACCACAGAATTAATTCGCGCTGTATTCCATGATGAAAAGAAAGTATTGCCATGTTCTTGCTATCTAGATGGACAATATGGTGAAGAAGGTATCTTTGCATCTACACCAGCAGTTATTGGTAAAGATGGCATTGAAGATGTATTTGAATTAAAGCTTACTGAAGAGGAATTAGCTTTATTTAAAAAGTCTTGTGCTGTTATTCGTGAATATGCTCATAAAGCAGAGTCCTTGTAAGGCTTCGTATCTGTTATATAAGTCTAGTGCTGATAAAAACAAATATCTATAGAGAGAGAATATATAAACCTAACAGAAACTATAGATAATTTTATTTAGTCCCTAACAAGGTTCTATGATATAATTAAAAAATGACAGTATACAGATGATGAATATTTTTGGGGGACATTATGAGTCAAGACACTATGGAAGTACAACGTCCAAAAAGGCCGCGCAAACGGGTTCGCCCTAATCGCAAAGCGCAGGATCAACGTATTATCCTCATGTGGATCAAGCGAATTGGTATAGGGATTATGGTGCTGCTATTGTTAGGGCAAGCCTATCGCTTGGTGGCTGTATATCAAGAAAAACAACATATTGAGCAACAATTGCAAGAATTAAAACAGCGAAATGAAGAACTAGAACAGGAAAAGGCAAAGTTGCAAGATCCAAAGACCATCGAGGGGGTGGCTCGAGAGGAGTTAGGCCTTGTTAAACCTGGTGAAGTACCTTATGTAAAATAGGTTGACTTTAGTAATTTAGATTCGCATTAGTTTGTAGTTTGAGGTTTCCGCATTAATTAGGAGGTTGCATGGCAATCGAAGTTGGTAACATTATTGATGGTACCGTATCCGGTATTACAAAGTTCGGCGTATTTGTTGATTTAGGAGAGAAACAAACCGGTCTAGTTCATATTTCTGAAGTAGCTCATGGGTATGTCGAAGATATTAATACCGTATTAAAGGTTGAAGATCCAGTAAAGGTTAAGGTTTTATCTATTGAAGGTAACAAAATTGGCCTTTCTATTCGTCAGACACAACCTAAAGAGACAACAAGTGAAGAACGACGTCCTCGTCGTGTTCAATCTAAACAAAGCACAGAGGCTTTTGAAGCCAAAATGAAATCATTCTTGCGCGATAGCAATGAACGATTGCATGATTTAAAACGCAATACAGAAGGTAAACGCGGAGGCCGAGGCGGTCGTCGAGATTAATAGTGAGAGATGGCATTGAGCCATCTCTTTACTTATGTATAGGCTTTAACAGTATAATAGTGTTAGAAGAATACTAATTATGTAAGGAGCGATTATGAAGTTAGCTATTATCGATATTGGATCTAATTCAGTGCGCTTATTATTGGCTACCTATGAAAATAATATATGGCACTATGAGCCAAAACAGTTATGGACTACTCGGTTGGGACAACGAAATGCAGATGGCACATTGCGATCTGAATCGATGGA
>CADFKY010000216.1 GCA_902834965.1 Veillonellaceae bacterium | reverse complement strand
GGGAATTATTGTATATACTTAGGATGTAATATTAATACTAGGTCATAAAAGGTGGTCCCATGAGTCGGTTAAAGAAGCAAGAGCGCCAAAAGCAGTTACAAGAAAAACTGAATATTACGCCATTTCTTACTGATGAAGAATTGGCAACACACTTTAATGTAAGTGTGCCAACTATTCGTCTTGATCGACTAGAGTTGGGGATTCCTGAATTGCGTGAACGCATACGCGTCATGGCTACAGGTCAATCACAAGAAACGGTAGAACATGTACCGTACGAAGTGGTTGGTGAATTGATTGATGTCACGGAAGGGCAACAAGCATTATCGATGTTGCGCACTACTGCAGACATGGAAGATCGATTCGGATATGTAGAGCCACAGTATTTATATGCTCAAGCGAATTCCCTCGCAAAGGTAGTCATGGGGACTACTGTTTGTTCTGCGGAGGTTGGAAATATAAAATATAAAAACCCAGTAGGAGCTGGTACTAATTTGGTGGCAAAAGCAGAAATTGTACGTCGCCGTGGTAATAAGTTCTTTATTTGGGTCATTATAAGAGATAAAATAAAAGAAGTATTTCGCGCAAAATTTATTATGGAATCCGTAGAGAATAGGGTGTAGATTATGAAAATTGCAATAGACGCCATGGGTGGCGACTTTGCTCCATTGGAGACTGTACTAGGATCCATTGAAGCCGTACGAGCAAATGAACACATTGAAGTGGTGCTCGTCGGCGATGAGCAGCAAATTTTTAATATATTAGAAGCTAATAATGAAGCTAAGAATCCACGCATTTCTGTACATCATGCCAGTCAAGTCATCGGTATGGATGAGCATCCAGGACAAGCATTGCGTAAGAAAAAGGACGCATCTGTTGTGGTAGCAACATCTTTAGTTCGTGATAATATTTGCGATGCCGTAATTGCTCCTGGTAGCACAGGTGCTGCTGTAGCAGCTGCATTGTTTGGACTTGGTCGCATTAAAGGGGTTGATCGCCCAGTTATTGCTACTCCGATGCCAACAGTGAGTGGTATTACTGTTATGTTAGACTCAGGTGCTAACTCCAACTGTAAACCAAAACATCTTGTACAAGGTGCATTGATGGGCTCTGAATATGCAAAACTTTTATTAGGTAAAGAAAATCCTACAGTAGGATTGTTAAATATTGGCGAAGAAGCCACAAAAGGGAACGATGTCGTTCTAGCCACATATCCAATTTTGGAACGTATGAAAACCATCAATTTTAAAGGTAATATTGAAGGCCGTGATATTCCTAAAGGGGCCGTAGATGTTGTTGTATGCGATGGCTTTGTAGGTAATGTGGTACTTAAATTTGCGGAAGGCCTAGTAACAGGTCTTGCACAATTAGTAAAGGATAGCATCATGGCAGGGAGTATCTTTGCTAAGATCGGTGCTATGCTCGTAAAGCCAGCTTTGAAAAAAATGGCCAAACGCTTAGATCACACAGAAAATGGTGGTGCTCCACTCTTAGGGGTTAATGGGGTCTTTATGATTGCCCATGGTAGCTCTAAATCAAAAGAGATAAAGACTGCTATTGAAATTGCTGGAGATTTAGTAGAGCGTAAGATTATTCAACACATAAGAGAAACAATGGATATTGAAGGAGCCTTGAAGTATGACTATGATGAGTAAACCGGTAGGAATCATTGGTACTGGGAGCTTCCTTCCTGACAATGTAGTAACAAACTTTGATCTTGAAAAAATGGTTGATAC
>CADFKY010000215.1 GCA_902834965.1 Veillonellaceae bacterium | reverse complement strand
AAGCACCACGATTTGGTGGGAAAATACAAACACAACGGGTTGATGATTTCGTAGTTGAACTAGGGCCCGACTCGTATTTAGGTCGTAAAACAGAAATGACGGACCTAATCTATGATCTCGGCTTAGGCGATACCCTTGTATCGAATGAAACAGGGCAAGCCTTTGTGTATGACAAGGGTTCAATTCATCCTATTCCAGGTGGTTCTATCATGGGGATTCCAACGGAAATGATGCCCTTTGTGAAAGCGACGCTCATTTCGTGGCCTGGAAAATTGCGCGCCGGATTAGATTACTTTAAAAAGCCCTATCAGCTCGATAAAAATGGTGATGTATCCATTGGTCATTTCTTTAAATATCATTTGGGACAAGAAATGATGGATAAGCTCATCGAACCACTACTAGCTGGTATTTATGGTGGCGATATCTATAAAATTAGCTTATTGTCTACGTTCCCTCATTTTATTCAAGTAGAACAAAAATATGGGAATATGGTAAAAGGTATGATGGCTGCTAAGATGGGCCACTCCAAAGCGGGGGTTACTAAAGCGGCTAAAGGTGCTGTTGCTGAAGGTGACGTACCGCGTGCTGGTAAAGGGACTATGACAGACCGTCAATTTGAAAGTCATGAAGCGAAGTCCGCTAAGGCACAAGCGGATATGGCAAGTCGTAAGGGCACTGCTGCTCAATCTGGTATGTTCCGTCAATTGACAGGTGGCCTTGAAAGCGTTATAACAGCCATCGTTGAGGCTATGCCTAGCAATGTACAGTTACATACGGGGACACTAGTATCTAATATTCGATATGTTGAAGGTATGTATGCTATCGATATGGTGAATTCTGTAAACAATGCTTGTGGCTGTCAATCTACTACAGATTCAGCTACAGAGGTTCTTCTCGATAAAGCTCCTGCTATAGCGGATCATGTGATTATCTCTACTCCACCTGCGACGTATTCGCAATGGTTTAAGGATGACGCCGGCTTTGACTTCTTGCGCTCCATGGAGCAATCTAGTTGCGCTATTACCATCATGGCCTTTGATAAAAGTACCTTTGATGGTGAATTAAAAGGCTCTGGTCTGTTGATTACACGCAATACAGATACGCCTCTTACGGCATGTACTATCCTTAATCAAAAGTGGCCACAAACAACGCCTGACGATAAGATTGTATTGCGCGTCTTTATCGGTAAACCTGGCAATGATGTAGTAGAACATCTCAATGATGAGGAACTTTCAGAATTAGCGGTAAAAGAAATACAACGCATTATGAATTTTTCCGCACAACCTGAATGGGTTCGCATTAACCGTCTCATTCACTGTATGCCGCAATATAATGTGGGCCATCGCGCAGGTATTACAGCCGTACGTAAACATGTAGCTGAGAATTATCCAAACTTACACCTTATTGGTACGCCATTTGATGGCATCGGTATTCCTGACGGTGTGAAACAGGCGAAAGAACTTGTGCAGTCTATTGTAGGCAGTAATGAAAACTAATATTAAGTAATGAGAACTAATATTATTAAATAATTATAAGAAAAGACTCCATATGCTATAATAGTATATGGAGTCTTTTCGATTCTTAGAGTAATAGAAAGATATTCTTTAAATATAATCACCATAGATAGGAGTGATCACAATGGGAAAAGCAATCCCTACAGTAGAAGGTTGGCATAGCCAACACATGGTCTTTGCCATGGATTTCAGTGCATGGAACTGCTTTACAGCTGAAGAAAAAGCAGAAG
>CADFKY010000214.1 GCA_902834965.1 Veillonellaceae bacterium | reverse complement strand
TGCTACACAAGTATAAGTAGATAATTTATTTTGCACAGAATAGCTACCTTATTTTACTAATAGAATAGCTACCTATATATTGATGATTATCTTTGGTTACTTGCTAAATTGCATACGGCGTAGGATAGTTCTGATATTTTTGATAACTAATACTACGAGTAGAATTGCCACCGATGTGAGAGATACAAAACCACCTGGAGCTACGTTGAGATAGTAGGATCCGAATAGGCCGATGACCATGGCTAGCAAACTAAATCCAATAGAACAGAGTAATGTGGTCCTAAATCCTTTTTCTAGTTGTAATGCCGATGCTACAGGTAAGGCAATCATAGCACTTAATACGAGAACACCGACGATTTTAATAGAAATGGATACGGCTGCAGCCATCAAGATAGCAAAGATGTAATTGATAAAATCAACCTTAACACCGGCTACACGAGCTGCCTCTTCATCATAGGCGATGTAGAGGAGTGAGTTATATAAGAAATATAAGGTTAAAACAGATAGAATAGTTAATGCTGCAATGCTAATCATATCTGTTGTATTTACGGTTAAGATACTGCCGAAGAAGAACACATTAGCGTTAGCTTTCAACTTGCCAGAACTAATTAGCGTAATAGCAGTACCAATACTAAGTGACAAGATGATGGTTAGGATCAAATCGAGATGGTGGGAAAAGTATTTCCGCAAGAACTCGATGAGGGCACCGCAAATAGCAGTAAAGATGAAAGCCCCTAAGATAGGATTAGTATTTGTTAATAAGCCTAATGTAATACCTGCTAGCGATGCGTGGCTCATGGTGTCGCCAATCATACTAGACCGGCGAAGTACCATGAAAATACCAATACATGGACATAATAGAGAAATGCAGATGGCTACGAAGAAGGCATTTTGCATGAAATCATAACTAAACATGGTGCACCTCCTTAGTTGTAATATCATCGGCCTGAGCCTGAGCCTGAGCCTGAGCCTGAGCCTGAGCCTGAGCTTGAGGTGTTACATCTGTAAAGCAAGCACAGTTTTCGTGATCCATAGGATTGCGCCCCGTGCTGTGCATGATTTCACTAGCGTATTGCTCAGGAGAGCAAAGGTGACCTTGGCCATTTGCAATGTGGTAGATATTGGTTGAATTGGCTAGGGCCATTTCAAGGTTATGCTCTACGGAGATGATTGTAATATGGTGTACTTGGTTTAACTCGCGCAAAAGGGCGTAGATGCCTTCTTGGCTTTTTCGGTCGATACCAGTTGATGGCTCATCGAGTATGATAAGGTCGGGACTGCCGATGAGGGCACGCGCGATAGATACGCGTTGCGCTTGACCACCTGATAGTTTACTGATTAAACGGTCTTTGAACTCCGTCATATTGGTAAGCTCTAATACGCGATCAACTTCATGTTTGTCTTTAATCTTAAGCAATTTACGGTAGGAATCGAGGATTTCTTTTACCGTAATAGGAAATCCGGCATGGGAGAAATCATTCTTCTGAGACACGTAGCGAATATTATTGGTATCTCGTTTGATAGAGCCTTTTACAGGTGTAAGAAATCCTAAAATGAGGCGTAGCAAGGTACTTTTACCACACCCATTATCCCCAACAATGGATATATAATCACCGCTATGAATATGTAAGTTAAGGTCATTCAACACATAAGGTGGCTGACCTTGGTAGGAAAAATAAAGATGTTCTATGGATAACATATAAAAACCACTTTTCTAATTGACAAAATCTTGAGTAAGTTTATACTATAACTATATTACAAATGCAACTGAGTCGCAACTGCAACTA
>CADFKY010000213.1 GCA_902834965.1 Veillonellaceae bacterium | reverse complement strand
GCGTTTGAGGTCCGTAAATTCGTCTAGCGTCGACTTCGACTGGTCCCATTGAATCATATTCAATTCTTGTTTCCATAATGTTTACAACCTCCTTAAAAGACATGCCGACCTTATCGTCGGTAATTTAATTATATAAAATCCTGTATATTTGTACAGAATAAAAGATAATGATTTCTATTTTCATATAGAAAGGAGTTGTATATGCGATTTGTGCATATACTGCTTTTTTCTTCTCCCAATATATATGCGATGATTTATATTTAATCTGTATACATGTTTCATAGAAGATTGATTTGAGAGGGAAAAGGCGACAGTCCAAAAACGACTTAGCGGCCCCGCGTAGCGGGGTAGGTGGCTTTGGAGGCTTTTGGACTGTTGCCTTTTTCTACATAGTTAATGGTCTAATGAAACATGTATACATTATAAATATCGCATATATATTGAAATCAGCGCTTTAACACGATAAAATGGAAGTAGCTTATTATATGTTTTAAGCTCTAGTTTCACAGAGGAGGTAAGTACTTATGAAACATGACTTTATGAGCCATGACCTTCATCTGCCGGAACTGACACTACGTGGGATGCTACTTGGTGCATTGATTACTGTAATTTTTACAGCATCTAACGTATATCTCGGTTTGAAGGTTGGTTTGACATTCTCGTCATCCATTCCGGCAGCCATTATTTCAATGGCAATTTTACGTTTCTTCAAGGATTCTAACGTTCTTGAAAACAACATGGTACAAACACAGGCTTCTGCAGCCGGTACTTTGTCCGCAATTATCTTTATCTTGCCAGGTCTATTAATGCTTGGTTATTGGAATGGCTTCCCATTCTGGCAAACATTCTTGCTCTGCGCATGCGGTGGTTCCCTTGGTGTGTTATTCACTATCCCATTGCGTCGTGCCATGGTAGTAAATAGTGATCTACCATATCCAGAAGGCCGTGCAGCAGCAGAAATCTTGAAGGTTGGTTCCCATAATGGTGGCCAAGGTCCTCAATCTAGCTCCGGTATGGGAGATATCGTATCCGGTGGTCTTGTAGCTGGTATTATCAGTCTTTGTGCGAATGGCTTCAAAGTGCTTGGCGACAGCATGAGCTTCTGGCTTCCTGTAGGTAGCAAAGGTATTACTCAAATTCCATTGGGCTTCTCTACAGCGTTGTTAGGTGCTGGTTACCTTATCGGTATCGCTTCCGGTATCGCTATCCTAGTTGGTGTACTCATCGCTTGGGCTGGCTTCGTACCTTACTTGACTAACATGCTTGCTCCAGATGGTGGTGCTACAGCTAAATTTGCAATGGCTGTTTGGAAATCTAAAGTTCGTTTCATCGGTGCAGGTGCTATCGGTATCGCAGCGATTTGGACTTTGATTACATTGATCAAACCTATCATCGAAGGTATGAAAATTTCTGTTAAATCCATGAACAGCAGTTCCTCTGAACGTGCGTTGCATCGTATGGATACAGATATGAGCACAAAATCTGTTATCATCGTGTTCGGTATCATTCTTTTAGGCTTAGTTCTTACATTCTGGGACTTCGTATCTGCAGTACCTATTAGCGCAGGCTTAATGTGGACACTTGTTATCGTAGGTGTTCTTGTAGCATTGCTAATCGGCTTCTTCGTAGCTGCTGCATGTGGTTACATGGCAGGCCTTATCGGTACATCTGCATCTCCAATCTCTGGTATTGGTATCTTAGCGACTATTATTTCTTCCTTAGTGGTGTACTTCATCGCTTCTGAAAATAACTTGTTCGCTACAGAAGCAGGCGTACAATTCGCTACAGCTATGGCTATCTTCATGACATC
>CADFKY010000212.1 GCA_902834965.1 Veillonellaceae bacterium | reverse complement strand
CCATGGAATTCATTATAGCCTGGAGTATCTACGAAGTTAACCTTATGGTCATGCCATTCACATGGAGCCATGCCCAATTGGATTGTTACGTTACGTTTAATTTCTTCAGGTTCAAAGTCCATAATATGTTTATTGTCTTGGCCTTTACCTACGAAATCAACCGCACCAGAGGTTAACAACAAAGATTCGACAAGAGCTGTTTTACCCGCACCATCGTGGGAAACAACAGCAACATTTCTAATTTTATCACTACTGTACTCTTTCATCGGAATCGCCTCCTTAATGGCAAATTACGGCTTTTGCTAATACATTTCGACACCCAAATAGAAAAGTCCTCTTTTTTCGAAAAAATTTATCAAAAAAAGAGGACTCTTTATTAATATTAATTTATAAATCAGTATTATCTACCCATTAAAGAGGCACAGCCACTAAGAAGTGCCATGAAAAGTGCCCAAATTATAGCGAAAATTATGGACGTTAAGATACTAGCAATGAATACTTTCATCTTCGTAAGCATTACTTGTGTTGCCATAAGTTCTAAGGATACCCAAATGGATAAAACAAGTAAGGCTATTGTTCCTACAAAATAGATAACACCAGCAAGGGCTCTACTATCGGATGCTAGACCTAATATGCCCATTAAAACCAAGACTATCGTATAACCAATACTAAATAATAGTACCCCATACCCTTGTAGATACCAGCTAACTTTCATAATGGCTTGTACATTGTCGGTACCACCCATCTTAGTGATAACCCAGTTATATACATAGGAACCGATGGCCACCATCACAAAAGACCAGCCGATACAAATAAGCCATGCAAAGATGAACATAAAGCTGGCACCGATACCGAGTAAATAAGTTAAACCAGTAAATTCATTATGAGGGAGAAATGGAATTAGCATAGTCCCAAATAAAGCTAATATAATATATGGAATAGCCCATAAGAATACAGTGCCCCAGAAACCTTTTTGCAAAGTGCCCGATTGTACAACTTGATCAATACCGCCTTTAAAAGGATTCGCAAACAACCGCCAAAAATCAGAATACCATTTTGTCTCCATAATACAACCTCATATACAAACTAAAACTCTCTAAAATACTAAAACTCTCCCGTCCGTTTACCGTAATGTTTGGAGTCCCCATTTTGCTTCCACCCAACGGTATCACCGATAGACATAACGCGACGAGTTAAGCAGTCTTTACATTTGTCTGCATTATCATCTACGCAAGGTTTGTTATCGTACAGCAAATATTTTGCACGGTGTTCCGGAATGGTAATGATAGGCATCAAAATATTAGCACCTGCAGCAAGGCCTTTTTCACGGCCAAGTTTATCCAAAGCTTGTAATGCAGTAGTAGCTGCAATATTGACATCTTTCAAGAATAAGCGGGTCAATGCAATCATCTTGAGCCCCAATTGAATACGGCGCAATTTACCAGCTTCATCATCGATGCCCATAGCTAATGCTTCTTGGCCTAGGGGCGTATCGTGATGTACCACATAAGGTCCCATACCGATCATGTCGATATCCATATCACGATAGAACAAGATATCATTTACAAGGTCTTCTTCCGTTTGACCAGGCAAACCAATCATGACGCCTGTACCTACTTGGAAACCTACGCGGCGCAAGCTACGTAAGCATTCAACGCGCGTTTCAAAGGAGTGTAGTTCATCTTGAGGATGAATTTTATGATATAGCTCTTTATTTGTTGTTTCAATGCGCAATAAGTAGCGACTAGCACCGGCTTCACGCATGCGGCGGTACGCCTCTTCGCTTTGTTCCCCTACGCACATCGTAATGCC
>CADFKY010000211.1 GCA_902834965.1 Veillonellaceae bacterium | reverse complement strand
TAGATTTTTTCTCTAATATCTCTATTATACTGTTAAATTTGAATTGTGAAAAGGTAGTTTGTACAACAACGCCCATTTTTTCCACAATTTGTAGTTTTTCGGCGGATTCTTCATCTTCGATGATTATTCCTTTGTTATTTGCCCATAAATTGATACTTTTGACCTCAGGATGGTTTTTTTCGCCTAAAATCACCAATGTCATGCCATCTTCAATGACAGACTTAGCATCTTGTTGCGCTTTTTTTACATGAGGACATGTAGCATCTAAAATATGTAAGCCCTTTTCTTCGGCTTCAGCGTAAATGGCAGGACCTACACCATGAGATCTAATAATCATAGTTCCTTCATCAATATCAGCGACCTCTTGAATGGGGCTTACACCTTTATTTTCTAAGCGCCCTACAACTTGAGGATTGTGAATGATAGGTCCTAATGTATAACTTTTACCCTCGCTATTGGCAGCTTCATCAGCCATTTCAACAGCTCGTTTTACGCCATAGCAAAAGCCGTGGTTTTCAGCCAAAATTATTTCCATAAAGTCTCCTCTATACGATTTTCATGATAAGAATCTATCATGCGTTGGATTTCACCTTTCACACGATCATTAACTTCTTTTATTGCTTCCGGTGTAGGCTTTGCTTTACTTACAGGAACTTGTTTACCAATAATACATGCGACTTGATTTTTCTTCATATTATGAGATCCAATAATCGCAACGGGTGTAATGCCAATACCTGTACGCAACGCAATGGATGCGGCTCCATCATGGAATCTACCAAGTTTTCCACTCTTTTGTCGATTCCCCTCGGCAAATATACCTAGCACCTTATTATCTTTCAATAAACCTAATGCATGACGAATAGCCACCTTATCAATAGCTCCACGATTTAGAGGAAACGCACCAAGCCAAGTACAGAAAAATCGAGAAATAGGATTTACAAATAACTCCTGCTTTGCCATAAAGTGCACATGTCTTGGTAATGCATACCCACAAATAGGTGGATCATTATTACTCAAATGATTTGGTACAACAATAACGGGACCTTCCATAGGGAAGTTATCACGACCGTATACCTTTAATCCATATCCGACTTTATAACGCAACCAAAAGGCAGTACGCCAAAGCCATGTAGAAAATTTATTCATCTTAGATTCGCTCCTGTACTAGATGCAATATATGTTTCACTGTTTCATCAAATGTCATATTACTAGAATCCACAACAATGGCATCCTCAACACATACAAGTGGAGATTCATCACGATTTTTATCCATTTCATCGCGACTTTCTACGTTTTTTTTAATGTCTTCTAATGGTTGCTCATTAGAAGTACCTTGAACTTCAAGCCATCTACGTTTAGCTCGTGCATCTACAGAAGCAGTTAAATATATTTTCAATTCTGCATTCGGTAATACAACAGAACCTATATCACGACCATCTAAAATAACACCACCAACAGCTGCCATTACTTGTTGACGTTCAACTAGGTATTCACGTACTCCTTTATAAGAAGCAATGGTTGATACATTTTCATTGATTTGTTGTTGTCGAATTAAATCAGTTACATCTTGACCTTTTACATACACTTTACAAGCACTTGCCGTAGGCTCTAGTGTTAAATCTAATGAAGGAAGTAAAGCCTCAACCTCCTTTTGATTATTAACATCTACATGACTATCAAGGACAGCCCATGTAACGCCTCGATACATAGCACCTGTATCAATATATAAATAACCTAATTCATTAGCCACTACCTTTGAAATACTACTTTTACCAGCCCCTGCAGGACCATCAATAGCAATGGCAATTTTTTTAGTA
>CADFKY010000210.1 GCA_902834965.1 Veillonellaceae bacterium | reverse complement strand
ATTAGATATCAGCTTTAATTGCTTCTAATGCAGCATCGAAGTTAACTGCTTGAGTTACTTCAGGTACATATTCAACATAAGTAACTTTGTCTTCTTTGTTGATTACTACTACGCCACGAGTCAAAAGACGAAGTTCTTCGATCAAGAAACCATAGTTCTCACCGAAGGAAGCATCTTTGTGGTCGGATAAAGTAATAACTTTATCAACGCCAGCAGCGCCACACCAACGTTTTTGAGCGAACGGCAAGTCCATAGAAATTGTCAATACTACAACATCATCAGAAAGTGCAGTAGCATCTTGGTTGAACCAACGAGTTTGAGCGTCACAAACGCCTGTATCAAGGGAAGGAACAACGGAGATAACTTTTACTTTACCTTCGAAATCTTTTAATGTTTTAGGTTGTAAGTCGTTGCTTAAAACTGTGAAGTCAGGAGCTTGTTGACCTACTTTAACTTCTGGACCAACCAATGTGATAGGGCCACCTGCAAATGTTACTACGCCAGTACGTTTTTCCATGTTGTATTCCTCCTAAGAGTTTTAATTCTAATGTTTATAAGGATACGTTTTGTATCTATGCATAGTATAACACTTACATTACTATAAGTAAACTAAAAAATTCGATATAGTGTTATTATAGATTATAAAAATTATATTATTGGTAACTACTAATGAGAGAATATTATAATAAACTACATGATATACGTATAGGTGTATTAAGATATATGAAAAAAATGTGTATACTATAAGGAGTATATTTAAATAATGATAATCCTGTAATATAGAAATTTAACTGAGAGGTCCTATGAAACCTATAGAGCTATTTATGCAGTTTTTCCGCCGAGAAGGCTGGGTTTATGCCATCGGCTTAACTATGCTAATTGCTATTGATATAGCATTTTTATTTGTGCCACAATTCATTGGTAATGCCATCGATACACTAAGTCACAATAAAGAAGGCTTAGTCAATTATATTATTTACTTTATTCTATTATTTATTATCATAACGATTCTAAAAGTTATTTCACGACGTACCTTACTTGGTTCCATCCGTCGTATGGAGTACCTTTTTCGTGAAATTTTGTGTAGAAAAGCATTACAAATAAAAACAACATACTATGAGGCAAATGGACCTGGTAAAGTAATGGCGTTAATGACGAATGATGTTACATCTCTTCGTGTAGCGTTAGGTTTAGGTGTAATGATTGTGGTGGATATCATATTTTATTCCATTGTAGGATCAATTATTCTCATACAAAAGATAAATGGTCTATTAGCTTTCAAAATTATGACACCTGTATTTTTCATCATTGTAGCTATCTTTGTGTTAGGTCGAAAATTACGTGCTAAACAGCGTAGTGCGCAGGCAACGTATAGTGACATGACAGAATTTGGCCAAGAATTATTTCAAGGTATAGATGTAATTAGAGCTTTTAATCGTGAACGTATTATTTCTAACTCTTTTGAAAAAATAAATAAATTGAACTACAAGAAAAATATGGATGTTGCATTATTAGATTCTGTACTAACCCCTTTAACAAGAATTGCACCGTTTATTTGTATTAGTATTAGTATTTTCATATGTGGACATCTAGCTGTCGAAGGTAATATGACTATAGGTGAATTTGTAACCATAAATTCATTTATTATGTTAATAGTAGGACCTTTAATTGGCTTTGGTGGGCTCATTTCTATTGTCCAAAAAGGTTTGGCCTCCTTAGATCGTATTACGGACTTCTTACAGCTACCAATCGAGTCAATTGATGACACTACGGAAGTATTACCACTTGAAGATATCAATATACGTTATTTAGATTTTAACTATGAAAA
>CADFKY010000209.1 GCA_902834965.1 Veillonellaceae bacterium | reverse complement strand
CGGCCTGTACCATGTTCGGCTTTCAAAGAACCACCAAAACCAGATACGCGTTCGGACATTTCTTTTACCAAATCACCGAAGTTCTTAGTATCTTTAGGGTCACTGAAATCAGGAGTAATGTTAAAATGAACGTTACCGGACAACGCATGACCGAAGATTACACCACCATCTACGAAATCGTATTTGTGGAATAATTCAGTAAGCATTTCGATGCCCTTAGTGAAGTCTTCGATTTGGAAGCAAACGTCTTCTGTGATAACAGTAGTACCTTTTCTACGTTGACCACCAACGATTGGCAAGATACCTTTACGGATTGCCCACCAGGAATCGTATTCTTTAGGATCTTGAGAATAAAGACTTGGAATAGCTGTTGGAATGTCTTTCAATTGTTCTTTAATGAAAGCCAAGTTTTCATCAACAATTTCTTTAGAATAGCTTTCAGTTTGGAACAAGATAGCACTTGTACCTTCTGGAACTTCACGAACGAAATCAGGCACATTATCTAGAGTTTGAACTGCTTTTAAGGATTGATAGTCCATCATTTCAGCAGCAACAACCTTTTCACGGCCCATATTAGCCAAGGCTACAACGGCAAGAGATGCGTCGTTCAATGTGCTGAAGAACATGAGACCGCAACCTTTGTGAGGTACATCTTCAACAGTGTTGTACACGATTTCAGATACAAAGCCCAATGTACCTTCGGAACCGATGAACAAGTGATTGATAATATCGATGATATCTTCAAAATCTACAAGGGAGTTCAAACCGTAACCTGTAGTATTTTTGATTTTATATTTGTGATGAATCAAATGAGTCAACTCTTCATCAGCCAAGATTTCTTTGCGCAATTGCAAAATATCTTCAACCATTTGTGGTTTTTCTTTGAGGAATTGATCGATGCTCTTTTTATCGGATGTATCCAAAATGGAACCATCTAATAAGACAACGCGAATAGAGCGAATTGTTTTATAAGAGTTTTGTGCAGTACCACAGCACATACCGGAGGAGTTATTGTTCAAAATACCGCCTACCAATGCTGTTGCAAGCGTTGCAGGGTCTGGACCGATTTTACGATTATATGGTTTCAACAAATCATTCGCATCGGAACCGATAACACCACATTCACAACGCAATGCTTTGCCATCGTCGATAACTTCCATTTTTTTGAAGCCATCATTACAAACGATAAGCACGTCTTCACTGGAACATTGACCAGACAAAGAAGAGCCAGCAGCACGGAATGTAAATGGTGTGCCACATTGTTGACACAAACGAATAAGACGACGTACTTCGGATTCGTTTTCTGCTTTTACCACTACTTTTGGTAAATAACTGTAACAAGATGCATCTACACCATACGCATAACGGCGCAGACGGTCTGTATAAACACGATCCTTACAAATCGCTTGCGCCTCTTTGGCAAAACGATCATAATCTTTAACTAATATACTCACTTGAAAAGCCTCCAATCCTATCCTTAGGAAAATTTCTTTTATAACTAGTATACGCCGTTCTCATTTCGGTCGCTACCATTATGCATAAATTGTATATGAAATATAAATTCTATAGATACATAATATAAAATGCATTTTAGTTGAAAGTTGATTTCATTTACCAGAAAAATGAGTGTATTTCCTAGGAACACACATCAATAAAAATATATGATAACTACTTATGAAAGCCCATAAGGGTATCCCCTATCAATATGTGTATTCATGGGGATTAAGAGGTATGTAGCATGAATACAGATCTACACCAATATATGAATATTTATGTGAATTCCCCTAGTATCCTGTATATTACACATTAGGAATTATCAATATAAATTAGTTATGCGTTTTAGGAATAGAT
>CADFKY010000208.1 GCA_902834965.1 Veillonellaceae bacterium | reverse complement strand
ATTAACAGCATCAACAGCCGCTTTATTTGCCACTGAAATTATTTGGCTTTGCTCATTATTACGTAGCTTTGCATCCGTAGGAACGCGCATGACTTCTACAGCTTTCACCGTAGGAGACGTATTGCCATACAAGCCATATCCTAAATCTACTGTATCAGCATATGCCACTGCACCCATGCCAACAGTCAAGCACGTTGCACAAGCCAATGTCATCAATTTTTTATTGAGAGCTCTCATAAGACACCTCACGATTTAACAATACACTATGTATACAGATTATATTCATAACCTGTACTGCATCTATAAGATTTCAAAAAGATAATCTATACTGCATATATTAATTATTATACTATATAGAGATGTATAACTGTATAGTGTAATTTACAACCTATCAGTTCTGCTATACAATACTTAAATAGATATGTAAACATAGAGTATGAGAAATAGAAAGGAGTGCACACTTGGTGTGCTTTTATTATGATACAAGAAATAATTCCACTCACTAGGCCTCGTACATTAGCGGCCGCTTTAGGGCCTACCATTTTAGGTGCAGCCTTTAGTTATTATGCATTTGGTGCTGCACAAGGTACAGGTCTTGCCATTTTCCATACAGTTTTAATATTCTTAGCCGTTGTAACAGCTCAAATTGTAGCTAATTTATGGAATGAATATAAAGATTTTAAATCTGGTCTCGATGCGGGGCAAAAGGTCGGCAATGCTGGTTCTATTACCCGTGGTGCCATTACACCAGAGCTCATCGTTACCATGATTAAGGTACTCATGGTGGTACCTATTATCATCGGTCTTTATCTATCGGCAACTATCACCTGGTACTATATTCCAGCTGGTTTTCTTTGCATTCTCATCAGTTTTCTCTACTCTGGTGGGCCAAAACCGATTTCTCGCACACCATTTGGTGAAATTTCCTCTGGTATCGCTATGGGTTTTGCCATCGTCCTCATTACAGGCTATGCATGGACACGAGACTTATCTTTAGCATTATTAATCCCTGCTATTCCATCTACATTACTCGTTGGTTCCATTATGCTCACGAATAACATTCGTGATATTCGAAATGATGAAATCCATGGTCGTCGTACATTACCAATCGTATTGGGTCGTGAACGTGCCCTCAGTTTAATGAGCATCACTTACCTATTCAACTTTATTTGGATTCTTGCATGGATCATTGTAGGTCACATGACATGGTTCTCCCTCTTCGCCTTTTTCGCAGCACCACTAGCTTTCAAAACAGTACATACCTTAAGTACTAAAACAGATGAGTTCCTACTAGACAAGGCGATGGGTACAACTGCAGGGGCTGCAATGATTTACCAAATTATGTGGTCCATTGGACTTATCATAGGTAAATAAGGTTGAACCATAGATTCAATTATTAGCAAATAAGTGTTTACCAATACGTACATACATTAAATACAATTACATAAAATAAAGAGAGATTTCCAAACACTATCAACTATTTATAGATACTAGTTTGGAAATCTCTTTTTGGTATAACTTTAAACTATGGAGAACTCGTAATAATTCCTTCTTGATAGATAGGAAATAATTTAGTACTATAAATATAATATTTTATATGAAATGATTGTAAAAGGAGTGTGTCTAATGAGAAAATTTTTAGCATTAGCAGCTACTGTAATCCTTGGCGGTGCTTTATTGATCGCTGGTTGCGGTAATGACAATAACAAACAAGCTGCTAACAACGGCAAACAAGTATTAAAAATCGGTGCTACAGCAGTACCTCACGCAGAAATTTTGGAACAAGTTAAACCTGTCTTGGCAAAAGATGGTATTGATTTACAAATCACTGAATTCACTGATTACAACACACCAAAC
>CADFKY010000207.1 GCA_902834965.1 Veillonellaceae bacterium | reverse complement strand
TTGGCTATTATTATTTGTATTCTCTATCGAGCGGTTAAATTCCTTTTTTCGAGACAATGAATTTTCGGAATGACCTTCATAAAGGAAAATATAGCTTTCATTTTTCAAGTCACGCCACATCGCATTAGGACTGCCATAAGCAAATACCAATTCCATGCGCGTACTACCAACACCGATATCGCGTACAGTATGGGCGCCTTTTTTTGTACTATGAATATTAGTAATAGTATTAGGTTCAAAGAAATAGGTAGCCCCTTGACCGCGCAATTGATTATTTATCAATCGTTCTTGAGCAGGTCCCGTATATACGGTTACCTCCAAGTCTTTCATATAGTACGTCGTAAAGTTATCACGCACTACCGTTTTTTCTACATCTTTAGGTGCTACAAACTGATCGCCTAAGCGGTACCCATCAATGGCATAATCATCTTCAGACCCTATAGTTGGTAAATTATTAGCCGTATAGGACTTGCCGATATCCGCTAAATTATTTTGCGTTACACTAGGCAAGGAACCTTCATTTTCGCTAGCTGCTTGCCAAAACTGTATGGAATCACCAAACTCGGTAACCGCCATTTGTTCGGCCAACCAACCTGTTTTAGTGTTTTCCTTCTTTGTTTTTGTATCAATTTTAACGGCTTTAATCGGTGCATTATCTATATAAGCAACAGAATCAGCCGCATTAGATTCCGCCGTTTCTACAGGTGCAGCAGTAGCTGCCGCATCATTTGTATCCTCTGTAGCTTCTACAGCCGTCGGTTTCACTGTGGAAATAGCCGGCTCTGCCGCATACCCTACCGATGTAGCAGATAGGCCAACTAAAAGTGCCGCTACGATACGGCTCTTAATAGAATGATTCATCGATTACTCTCCAATTGTGCACGCAACCATGTCAACCAAGGTTCAAGACCATTATGGGCCGTGCAACTCACTTCAAATATTTCTCCATTAGGATTTAAATTACGAATATCTTGTATGGCCTGTTCCTTTTTGAAAGGCACATAGGGCAACAAATCAATCTTATTAATAAGGATAGCCTTAGACTCTTTAAAGATTAATGGATATTTAAGGGGTTTGTCTTCCCCCTCCGTAACAGATAAAACTGTTACTTTCATACTTTCACCAATCTCAAATTCTGCAGGACATACTAAATTGCCTACATTTTCGATAATAATCATATCAAGATCATCAAGATTTAGATCACCTAAGGCATCTTGAATCATCTGTGCATCGAGATGACAACCACCAACTGTATTAATTTGGATAACAGGCACGCCTAAGGCATGAATTCGTTCTGCATCTTTAGCGGTAAACAAATCACCTTCAATAACAGCTAGGCGATAATCCTTTTTTAAATCTTGTAAGGTAGCCTCTAAAAGAGATGTCTTACCAGCCCCTGGAGAACCTAACAAGTTAAATACAAATATATTTTTTTCCTTAAACAACTGTTGTAAGGACTCTGCAATGGCATCATTTTTCGCCAGTACATTAGTTTTAACTTGAACTTGCATGTCCTAACCTTTCTATCAATCAATATCCATGGAGGTCACTTGTAATTCTCGGCCCCCAACGGTTTGTACGAAATGACTGTCACAATGAGGACAGATAAACTTATAGTTTTCTACAGGAAAAGTCTTATCACAATCTAAGCACTTTCCTTCTATGGGGATTGTGTTAATTTCAATACGTGATCCTTCAGCAGGAGTCCCTTTAGTAACGGCTTCCCAACAGAAGAGCAACGAATCGGGCTCAACCCCACTCATAAGGCCTAAATCGAGCTGCACAGAGTGGATGACTGTTGCATCGTGTTGACGCAATGTATCGAGGGCTACATCAAGTATACCTTCTGCTATAGACATCTCATGCATGGTATGCCTCATATACAGCTTCAAGCATC
>CADFKY010000206.1 GCA_902834965.1 Veillonellaceae bacterium | reverse complement strand
AGTATATGCCTATGTTTATAAGAAAGGAAAAAACATGGAAAGACTTGTAAAATTAGCCGTTATCGTGCTAATTCCAATTATCCTCTGGTTTACAACTCCACCAGAAGGGCTTTCTGCGGAAGCGTGGCGCCTCTTTGGTTTCTACATCGCAGGTATCTTAGGTTTGATTTTAAAACCATATCCAATTCAAATTATTTTATTATCCGTATTATCTGCTTCTGCATTATTCATGGACAATGCAAAAGATATTTTGGTAGGTTATGGCTCCACAGCATTGTGGATGATCATTGCAGCCTTCTCCTTGAGCGTTGCATTTGGTAAAACTGGTCTTGGTCACCGTGTAGCGTACCACTTAATCCGTGCATTCGGTTCCACAGTATTGCGTTTAGGCTATGTAACAGCGCTTCTTGACTTAATCTTGTCTCCAGCAACACCTTCTAATACAGCACGTGCAGCTGGTATCGTATATCCTATTAACTTATCCATTGCAGAATCTATTGGTTCTTACCCTGGTGATACTGCAAAACGCGGCGGTTCCTTTATCTTGATGAATGGTTACTTCGTAACAAAGATTACGTCCTTTATGTTCTTAACAGCTATGGCTCCTAATGTGTTGGCACTGGATTTCGTTACTAAGATTACAGGCCTTACTATGAACTGGGTCGAATGGGCAGTGGCTTTGGCCATTCCTGGCCTTGTAATGTTGATTTTTGTTCCTCTTGTAGGCTACTGGATTGACCGTCCTGAAGCTGTAAAAATCGACAATAAGAAATTGGCAGACGAAGGTCTTGCAAAATTAGGACCTATGAAAATGTCTGAAAAAATCTTGGCTGTTGTATTCATCCTTGCTCTTCTTGGTTGGGCATGGCCTTCTATTGGATATTTTTTCCCAGCTATCGCTTTTGATTTGAGTCCTACAGCAGTAGCATTAGTTGCTATGACTGTTGTTTTCTTATCCGGCATCATCACATGGGAAGATATGGTTCAAACAAAAGCTGTTTGGAACACATTCATCTGGTTCGGTGCTATCCTTGGTTTATCCACAGCTTTAACAAAAGCTAAATTCTTTGCTTGGCTTGCTACATTCATGCAAACCAACTTGGCACTCGATGTATCTCCACTTGTAGTAGTATTGATTCTTTCCGCTATCAGCGTTGTAATTCGTTACTTATTCGCTTCTAGTACCGCATATATCGCATCCATGCTTCCTGTATTCTTAACGGTAGGTATGGCAGCCGGTGTTAACCCTGTTATGTTTGGTCTAGTATTGCTTGCTACAAATGCCTTTGGTGGTCTCGTAACTCACTACGGTGCATCCCCTGGTCCTATCATCTACTCTGCAGGTTATAATAACTTGAAAGAATGGTGGACTGCTGGTGGTATCCTAGCAATCTTGAGCTGGATTTTACTCTTTGTAATAGGTATCCCTTGGTGGACTTTCATCGGTATGATTTAATCACCATCTAATTTTATACTCATCATTGTTTTTACGGCTTGGGCCAGACTTTGCGACAGTCTGGTCTTTGCCATTAATATATTTTTTAGTGAAAGGATGTAACATGGCACAATTAGTGAAAGCTGCGCAAGCAGGCTTCGACGAAAAAAATGATGCATTAGTTACGGTAGAACCGATTGCTAGCGGCATCGAAATCGAATTGACTTCCAAAGTTATGCGTCAATATGGCGACCAAATTAAATCTGTTATCTTGAATACAGTTAAAGAGGCTGGTTTTGACGGTGTAAAAGTAACTGTACAAGATAAAAATGCATGGGATTACACAATTAAAGCTCGCGTGTTGGGCGCATTAGAAAGGGGGAGCAAAGCATAATGGCTAACGATAAAACATTTCCAGAAGTAAAAACTAATCCGCTTACAGAAGCGGCTAAAAAACGCTTATCCCG
>CADFKY010000205.1 GCA_902834965.1 Veillonellaceae bacterium | reverse complement strand
ACGTTAAACCTTCCCATTCGAAGGTTAGAAGGAGGCTCATCATGGGAGACACAAAAAAAACGTATTATATTACGACACCAATTTATTATCCAAGTGCTAAGTTGCACATTGGTCATACATATTGTACATCTGTAGCCGATACAATTGCACGCTTTAAACGTTTAGCTGGTTATGATGTACGTTTCTTGACAGGTTCTGATGAACACGGTCAAAAAATTCAACGCGCTGCAGAAGCTCAAGGTATTACACCTCTTGAATATACTACAAATATCGTAAACGGCTTTAAAGCATTGTGGGAAAAAATGCATATTTCCAACGATGACTTCATTCGTACTACTGATGAACGCCATGAGAAAGTAGTACAAGAGCTTTTCACTAAAGCGTATGAAAAAGGCGATATTTACAAGGCTGAGTATGAAGGTTGGTATTGTACACCTTGTGAAACATTCTGGACTGAGCAAAAGCTAGGTGAAAATCATACATGTCCAGATTGTGGTCGTCCTGTAGAAAAGGTTAAAGAGGAAAGCTACTTCTTCAAACTCGGTAAATATACAGATCAATGGTTGAAATTTATCGAAGAAAACCCTGATTTTATTCAACCTGAATCTCGTCGTAACGAAATGATCCAATTCGTAAAACAAGGCCTTGAAGATTTAGCTGTATCTCGTACATCCTTTGACTGGGGTATCAAGGTACCATTTGATCCTAAACATGTCGTATATGTTTGGTTCGATGCATTAGTAAACTATATTAGTGCGCTCTCTCCATTTGATGGTGATGGTGAATTATATAAAAAATACTGGCCAGCAGATCTTCACTTAGTAGGTAAGGAGATTGTACGTTTCCATACAATTATTTGGCCTATGATGCTCATGAGTCTTGAGTTGCCATTACCTAAAAAGGTATTTGGCCACGGCTGGATGATCGTTGACGGCACTAAAATGAGTAAATCCTTAGGTAATGTTATCGATCCTATTCCATTAATCGATACATATGGGGCAGATTCCTTACGTTACTATTTATTAAGTGAAATTACGCTCGGTAATGATGGTAACTTTACATTGCCTAACTTTGTGACAAAAATTAATGCCGATTTATCCAATGATTTGGGTAACTTGTTGAACCGTACCATTGCTATGATTGAAAAATACCATGGTGGTGTGATTACAAAATGCAATGATATGGATGATTTGGACCGTGATGTATCTACATTAGCTGTTCAAACTGCAAAAGAGTTTGAAGCAGCCATGGAAAATATGGAACTTAATAAAGCAATCAAAACTGTATGGTCCTTTATTGGTCGCATGAATAAATATATTGATGAAACAATGCCTTGGGTATTGGCTAAATCTGAAGATGCTCATGACAAAGCACGCTTGCAATCTGCTATGTATCACTTGGCAGAAGCATTGCGTATCATTGCAATCTTAGTAAGTCCTGTTATCCCTGTAGGTGCTCCAAAAATCTGGGACCAATTAGGACTTGCAGGATTTACAGATGCTACTCTTGAGGATGCAAAAGTTTGGGGCTTAATTCCAACAGGTACAAAGGTTGTAAAAGGTGATCCTATTTACCCACGTTTTGAAATTCCTGAAATGGTAGAAGTTGTTGTGGAAGAGAAGATTGAAGAAGCTGTAGACACATCTAATATTCCACCATTAAAAGAAAATATTACGTACGATGATTTTGAAAAATTAGATCTTCGTGTAGCAAAAGTTGTAAGCTGTGAAAAGGTTCCTAAGTCCAAGAAATTATTGAAATTCGTATTGGATATCGGTATTGAAGAACGCACAGTATTAAGCGGTATCTCTCAATATTATGAACCAGAAGCTATGGTTGGTAAAAAGGTAATTTACTTGGCTAACTTGGCTCCTAAAAAGATGATGGGCATTGAGTCTTATGGTATGATTTTGTC
>CADFKY010000204.1 GCA_902834965.1 Veillonellaceae bacterium | reverse complement strand
ATAAACGATTTATCGGTGTTGATACACCGGAAGACTTAGCTCGTGTAAATGCAATCTACGAGCAAGAGGAGAAATAAATGAAAACAGTTCAAATTAAAGATATTACAGTTGGCGGCGGCAAAGGTCTTTTCGTCCTTGCTGGGCCATGTGTTATTGAAGATTATGATCGCACATTGGCTATTGGTAAACGCGCAAAAGAAATTTGTGAACGCTTAGGTATTCCATATATCTTCAAAGCTTCTTTTGATAAGGCCAATCGCTCTAGCTACGGCTCCTTCCGTGGACCGGGTCTTGAAGAAGGTCTAAAAATCCTTGCTTCTATTAAAAAGGAACTCAATGTACCGGTGGTAAGTGATATTCACTCCATTGAGCAAATTGAACCGGCTGCTGAAGTATTGGATGTTTTACAAATTCCAGCTTTTTTATGTCGTCAAACTGACCTTGTATACGGTGCCGCTAAAACTGGTAAATGCGTAAATGTAAAAAAAGGTCAATTTATGGCGCCTAAGGATATGGAAAATGTCCTAAATAAAATGAAAGAAACAGGCAATGAAAATCTTATGCTTACAGAGCGTGGATTTAGCTTTGGCTATAATAATCTCGTTGTGGATATGAGATCTTTCCCAATTATGCGTTCCTTCGACTATCCTGTAGTATTTGATGCTACACATAGTGTTCAATTACCAGGTGGTGCAGGTACAAAATCTAGCGGTAATCGTGAGTTCGTACCAAACTTGGCGCGCGCTGCTGTTGCTAGTGGTGTAGATGGTCTGTTCTTTGAAGTACATGATAATCCAGAGGAAGCATTATCCGATGGTCCAAACATGTTATACTTGGATAATTTTGAAGCTTTGCTAAAAGATTTAGTAGCTATTGATAAAATCGTAAAAGGTTAGGGGCGGTTATTTGTGACTATTTTAGAACAAGCGGCACAGGTACTTCATGAGGAAGCACGTGCTATTGAAGAATTAAGTTCTCGTTTGGATCACAATTTTGTAAATGCTGTAAATATGATTTTGGCTTGTAAGGGCCGTGTAGTATGTACTGGAATGGGTAAATCTGGTCATATTGGTCGTAAAATTGCGGCTACTTTGGCTAGTACTGGTACACCAGCACTCTTCATGCATCCTGGTGAAGGTGTGCATGGCGATTTAGGTATGATTACAGAAGATGATGTAGTATTAGCCTTCTCCAATAGTGGTGAAACAGGCGAAATCATCAGTATCTTGCCATCCTTACGTCGCATTGGTGCTAAATTAATCTGTGTTGTAGGGAAACCAGAGTCTACACTAGCTAAGAATTCTGATATTGTATTGCTAGCTGAAGTAGAACGTGAAGCTTGCCCATTAGGATTGGCGCCGACTACAAGTACTACAGTTGCATTGGCTCTTGGCGATGCATTAGCAGTTTGCTTATTAGAACGCCATCACTTTACACCGGAAAACTTTGCCGTATTCCATCCGGGTGGTTCTCTTGGCCGCAAATTATTGTTGACCGTAGAAAACATTATGCATGGTGGTGAAGATAATCCAACGGTATTCAAAGGTGCGACCGTTCGAGATGCACTCTTTGTGATGACAGAAAAAGGATTGGGCGCTACCAATGTTATTGATGAAGATGGTCATTTGTTAGGCCTTGTTACTGATGGGGATGTTCGTCGCGGCCTAGATTCTGGCAGTAATTTCCTAGAATGGCCTGTAGAGGATATGATGACATCTATGCCTCGTACGATTACAAAGGATAAATTAGCGGCGGAAGCTCTTCATTTAATGGAAAAAAATCAACCGCGCCCTATTACTGTATTACCAGTTGTAGATACAGATAATAAATGTCTAGGCATTGTTCATATTACGGATTTATTGCGTAGAGGCATTGTATAATGAATATTCAATGGATTGTTCTTGATGTTGATGGCGT
>CADFKY010000203.1 GCA_902834965.1 Veillonellaceae bacterium | reverse complement strand
ATCATACCATGTATGACTAAAAGTCGACTATGTTTTATTTTTAATTATGATAAATAGTTATTTTAACGTACCATTATGGGTATTTGGCATAGGTTGAGTATTATTAAAAAATCTACTGTATGGCGGTAGTCTTCTTGTAAAAGCAGCTCGCAAACGCGTATTTGAAGGGTAATTAAAATTTATTTACTGATTTGATTGATAAGGCATCATGAGCTAAACCTAATATAGTCAATAAAATAGCGCTATCTATTCCGAATAAAACTCAATTAGAGTTGTGGGATAGATAGCGCTTTTGTATTGTATATTAATTGTGAATATATTTATATACGTACGTGAATATATTGATTTTATAGTCTCAATTAATCAATATATGTTACAGGATAGCCTTTGGCTTCGATTTCGCGGCGGTTAAGACCGTTTGGTAAGTCTGGATAGCCAAATGCAAGGCTCGCATAGACTTTTTCACCGTCTTTTAGACCTAGTTCACGCATTTTAGCTTGGATGCGTTCGTTGTCTTGAAGGTGACGGATTTGGTTAACCCAGCAGCTACCAAGGTCTAATTCGTTGCAAGCAAGCATCATGTTTTGCATCGCACAAGATACATCGGCAAAGTTATTCGCATAGTTTGCTTGGCTAGCGAGTACGATGAGAACCGGTGCATTATAGTTGAATACAAACTTGCCTTCAGCGGACATTTTAATGATGTTTACCATGTAAGGTAATGTATTTTCCGTAATCGGCATTTTGCCGTATTCCTCTTGAACGAGTGTTACTAGCTCTTTGAGCACATCTTGGTTTGTGATGACCATAAAATGTGTCAATTGTGTATTACCGCCAGATGGAGCACGGCGGCCAGCGTCGAGGACTTGATCGATAAGCTCTCGAGATAATTGATCAGCTTTAAATTTACGCGTACTATGACGTGTTTTGATACATTCTAAGGTGTTCATATAGTCCTCCTATTATCAATCAGTTTTATATAGAGTTTCTTTTATTATACTACAGGACATAGATCTAGAAAGAAATTTAGAATGAGATTTAGAAAGAGCTGCAGAAGATGCAGCACATGGCGGGATGTGGTATTGAATTCTAATATCAAAAAAATTTATTAATAGTTTCACAGCTTTATGGTGTGATTTCTGCCCATAAATTCTATAGAAGTACTCGTTTTTTAATAAAAAAGAAAAAATATATTAAATAATTGACAAATTTAAAAATTTGTGGACAAAGTAGATTTTTTACGTTGACTGCTTGCTGTAGAATTGTGTACAATTAATTTGTAGATTATTGTGTGCATATGGAGGTAGAATATGGCAGAAATTGGCGTACTGGAAGGTTATAAACATAAAGAAGATGTACCTGATGCAGAGTACATGAAATTAGACAACCAATTGAGCTTCCCACTTTATGTAGTGGCGAAGGAAATTGTTAATGCATATCGAAGTCACTTGGATCCTTTAAATTTGACATATACTCAATACATCGTAATGATGGCATTGTGGCAATATGGTGATTTGTCCGTTAAAGAACTAGGTCAAGTATTGCGCCTTGATTCTGGTACATTAACACCACTTTTAAAGAAATTAGAAGCTAAAGCATTCTTAAAGCGTAAGCGTAGTCGTCAAGATGAACGTGTCGTTATGGTAACCCTTACTGATACTGGTAAAGCATTACGTGACGAAGCTGTTCATGTACCGCGCCGCTTGTCTGAATCTGCAGGTCCGATTTTCGACGTAGAAGAAACGCGTCAATTGCGCATGTTGCTTAACAAATTGTTAGACGCAATCGATAACGCTAATGCTAGAACAGCAGAGAAGCTTAAGCGCTAATGTAGTGTATTTTAGTAAGATCTCATATGCATCATTCTCTAATTTAATATATCTAATATTTTCATAAAATGTGATATACTATACATATAACGTA
>CADFKY010000202.1 GCA_902834965.1 Veillonellaceae bacterium | reverse complement strand
AAACCGTTAATACCAACTTTTACTGCCATTGTTAGATCCTCCTAATAACAAAAATATTCTAACAAAATATTTAACTACTAACTTCATTTATAACGCTGAAATTTGTAACAATTGACGCATACCTTCTGCAGCTTGCTCATCAATGATAAGTATGCCTTTTTGACAAGCTCTCATAACACCAATAATGGCACTCGATTTGTCTTGGCCACCAGCCACAGCAATCACATTTGGAATTTTTGCAACATCCGGAAGTGATAACCCAATATTATTAGTGGAATAAATCAACTTACCATCTATATCGCAATATTGACCAAGAGCTTCGCCAACAGCATGATTATCTACTAACTGCTTACGCACATCATCAGCTATATGGCGCTGATCCGCCATGCGCATAGCTGTACCAATACCAAACAATAATACGTCAGTCCTACTAATGAGATCCCCTATTTCCTTAATTTGAGGTTCGCAAGTCATGAGCATATGCAATGAGTCTTGTGAAAGCCCATCAGGTAAATGGAGCATTTTATAGGTCCCACGAAGTCGTTCAGCTAGCACTGAAGCAATTACGTTAGCTTGATATTCAACTACCTCACCAACGCCCCCACGGGCAGGTACAACAATAGGATTAAATGGTAATACAGGCATCTCTTCAGCTACTGCAGCCATTGTACTGCCACCACTGATAGCAACTACAGAGTCAGGTTCTAATAATTCCTGTAATAGCTTTGCTGCTGCAAAACCTAACTTTTTAACCATCAACGTTCCTTCAGTAGGAGTGATGATAACCCTATCGATATGAAGTGCTTCAGTCAATCGATGTTCTAGCTCGTTAATACGATCTAATTCATTTAAAAAATTTCGCAACTTTGGAACAATTGCATGTCCCTCATCAGTGAGAAAAATTCCTGGTTTATAAATGTCTACAAGACCATTAGCACGCATTAACTCAATATGACTTCGTACGGTTCGCTCTGGAAGGTCCGTTGCAGTAGCTAATGTCCTACGGCCTATAGGCTCTTCATAAACTAGGTGGTTTAATATTTTGTATCGCTCCTTTAATACACTAACGATTTCAGGAACAATACGTTCACATATCATTAGAAACTCGTTCATCGGGTCCCTCCTTTACCCGTTGGGATTGTATGAATCGTTTTTCGTCCCATGTGAACAAAATTCGTCCCACCTAAAATAAAAAAATACTTTTTACATCTGTATTGTATACCCTATGTAGATTTTATTCAAGACTTTATAGGAGAAAACGACATAATTTAGATATTTTATACAACTTTGTACCTAAACTATGTCGTTTTATATGATTATATTATTTTGTACCGAAGATACGGTCACCAGCATCGCCTAAACCAGGCAAGATGTAACCATGATCATTAAGTTTTTCATCAAGGGCCGCTACATAAATAGGAACATCAGGATGTTCTTTATTCACTGCTTCCACACCTTCAGGAGCCGCAACAAGACACATTAACTTAATATTTTTAGCGCCTTTTTCCTTTAACAATGTAATAGCAGCTGCTGCACTACCACCAGTAGCTAACATTGGATCTGTTACTATAAAGTCGCGTTCGCCTACATCAGAAGGTAATTTGCAGTAGTATTCTACAGGTTTCAATGTTTCTGGATCACGGTATAAGCCAATATGACCAACCTTTGCAGTTGGAATCAAGTTAAGCATACCATTGACCATACCTAGGCCAGCACGAAGAATTGGGATAATACCCAATTTTTTACCTGCAATACGTTTGCCAGTCATTTTAGTTAAAGGTGTTTGTACTTCTACATCCTCTAATGGAAGGTTACGAGTGATTTCATAACCCATCAACATAGTAATCTCATCAAGTAATTCTCTAAAATCCTTAGAGCCTGTTTCTGCATCACGCATTAATGTAACTTTGTGTTGAATCAATGGATGTGTCATAACATTAACTTTCATGACTG
>CADFKY010000201.1 GCA_902834965.1 Veillonellaceae bacterium | reverse complement strand
TATATGATCAATTCTATGCAGCATATAATCAGTTAGACGCTGTAATTCACAAACATAATACGGAAAATCAACAAGAACAGTTGAAAGAACTTAAGGATTCTGGTAAGAAAAATGCAGCTGCTGCTCAAGAAGTTCATTTACGTTTAACTGCATTATTGGATAGCTTTGAAGAAGGCAAGCAAATCGATGTAAATGCGGCAAACCAAGAGTTGCAAGGAATCATGGATGTGTCCAGCAGCATTACTAGTCCGGACTATAACTCTGCTAAAAATCATTTAAATACAACTATTGGTAGAATTCGTACATTCTTAGGTGACCAAACAGCTGATCATTACAATGATATGATTGAATCCTACAATAGCTTCATTGGCAGTGTAAATCGCTTGGATATGAACAAACTCGATAAATAATATCTAATCGTATATACCATGTTATGAAATGTTAGGAGAGGAATATTTAAATGAGCAAGAAAATGTTATTACCCGTTGGTATAGTTGTTTTGATTATAGGTATTGTTATCCTATTATTAAATCCAGATCCATCTACAACGAATTTGGAAATTGCAAGAAACGCTACTAATGCACGAGAGGCAGCTAAAGCGATTTCTTCTAATAATCAAACCTATGCGTGGATGTATTCCCTTGGTATGTTCTTTACTGGTTTTGGCGTATCCTTAACAATTGGTGGCATACTTGTGAAATTCCTTAAAAAAGATTAATAGGATGTAAGAGATTACAAACCTCCTAGGTCAAATTAAATCGGGATTATAGTTAAATCAAGCTTACATTAAAGGCTATACTAATAGATATATCACTATTAGTATAGCCTTTTTTTGTCCCATACATATTTTTAGATGCTTTAAAACGTGATATAATTAAATTTAATGGGGCCTAGAGGGTAACGGCTTTTGGAGGTTAGTATGAGTAGCATAGCGCATTTATTTGTGGCTGGTGGATTTGTAATGTATCCGCTAGTAATTTTTTTGCTCTTTGCGTTGATGATTGGCATTGAGCGTATCGTTTTATATCGCAAGTTTACGAAGGACTTGCGCCGCTTTAATAAGGTATTAGAAAAGAACCAAAGCTGGGTTATGTTGCCAAGCGTGTTGGAACGTGACACATTGGAGCTAGGCTCTTTATTTGCTCGTGCCATTCGCAGTGCGAAGAACTACAATAGCTTGGAAAATCGTTTGCAAGATATCGTATCCTATGCAGATGAGCGCTTGAAACGCGGCCTTAGCTGGCTTAGCATGATCGTAACAATGGCTCCACTATTGGGCTTGTTGGGTACCGTGCTTGGCATGATTCGCGCCTTTGCTGTAGTTGGTGGCGATATTGGGGCTCCTACCATCATTACAGGCGGTGTATCTGAAGCCTTGGTAGCAACAGCGACAGGCTTAACGGTAGCCATTATTGCACTAGGCTTTCACAGTTACTGTGCGGCAAAGGTCAACGATTCTATTACTACATTAGAGCATGAGTGTGGTAATATCCTCGATGCGTACAACGAGGAACATGATATATGAGACGACGCACATTAGGGGTTAAAAAAGAACCAACCATCATGATTATCCCTATGATCGATATCGTATTCTTCTTATTGGTATTTTTCATGGTGGGTACGCTGTACATGAATACAGAGCAGCAAATTCCTCTAAATTTGCCATCTGCATCTACATCTACGGCAAAATCTATCGAGCCTATTACGATTACCTTAACTACAACGCATACGTTATATATTGATAATCAGGAAATTTCTTCGGAACGCTTGGCGGAAGAGGTGCGGTCTATCGTTAAACAAGCACCGCGACAAGCCTTTGTTATCCGTGCATCTAAGGATGTATACTACAGCGAGGTTATCGCTCTGTTAGATATGCTCAAGGTTAATGGCGCTAAATATATTAGTGTCGCAACAGAACGGAAGTGATTCTATGTTTGAATCGCATTATTTGAAACCGTTCATCGTGTCCTTAGG
>CADFKY010000200.1 GCA_902834965.1 Veillonellaceae bacterium | reverse complement strand
AGGAAGTATCTAGCATATTAAAGGCACAGGGCCTATCCTATACATCCATGCTAGATGCACTATTTCGTCAAATTATAAAAGAACGTCGTATCCCATTTGCCATTGCTTTACCAACAACTCCTACCGAAAGAACACCAACGCCAAGTACACTCAAGAATGACGGCACCTACGAACAACCCCGAACCACATTAAAGGCCTCAGATACTATAAATACATACGGAACATCAACCACAAATGAGGTTGAAATATCCTTTGATAAAATTGATAAAACAGGAATACTCAATATCCGTATAAATCCTAAAGTTAAAACGCTAACAACAGCAATCTTAAAAGAAATGGGATTAACTATATCATTATTGATTACACTAATCTCCAAACAAATACAATTTTCAAAAGCAATTCCTAAGTCAGTAAACAAGCCTATTGCTTGTGACTCTATGAATGCAGACTTTCTTACTGATGAAGAAATCGATCAACTACTGGAGTTATCATATATAGATATAGAACAAGGTAATGTAACACCTTTAGAAGATGTTATTTCTGAATTAAAGAAAGAGGGTCTTCTCTTATGATATATAAGATTTTACTGTCTAAAATCGCTAAGAAAGACCTAAGAAATAAACTATTATCTTTAAAAGAAAAAACAGAAGATTTAAATCTTATTCTTCAACATCAATCAGAAATCATTGATAATGCATTCTCACTTGATATTTTTCCTGAAAGGTATCCTTTATATCACGGAAAATATAATAAGCAAAATTTACGAAAAATGGTGACAAAACATTATATTATCTTATACTCTATAAAAAATAAAACTGTAATCATTAATAAAATACTAGCGCAAGGTATGAATATATAAAAAAGTCGGCTTTCGCCGACTTTTTAATGCACTTTTACGCGTTTATGTTGTTGTTCATCGAAGACACCATCGACATCGATGGTATCGAGGATACGTTTTAATTCATGTACATCAATTTGACCTGGTGCTGATGCTTTGCCAGCAGAGGCAAATGTCATAGCATTACCAAATAGAGCGCCTGCAGTACGTGTAACAGCACCGAGTGGACCCATAGCCATCGTAATGATTGGGTCAGATGGATACAAGGCTTTAACTTCAGCCGTTGCTTCAAGGAGAGTTAATACATCCCCTGTTGTATTAGGCATAACAGCCATCTTTGGCACGTCGGCTAAGAATTCTTTCATTTGAAGAAGACGATTTACAATAACTTCATGGCTTGGTGTTCCATTAAAATCATGATTACTCATGATAATTGTAATGCCATGTACCTTAGCAAACTCAATAGTCTTGAGCATTCTATCTTGATCAAAGAAGAGTTCAATATCAATAGCATCTACCAATCCAGTAGGAATGATGCGCTCTAACATGGTGAAGTAGTCTTGTGAAGAAATGGATTTTTCCCCACCTTCACCTTTCGTGCGCCATGTAAATAACAAGGCACGACCTTTTAATTGAGGCTTGATGAGCATTAATAATTCAATAATAGCGTCAATGGAGTAGGCCCGCTCGTAATAGTCAATGCGTAGCTCCACTACATGACACGGTGTATTACATGCAACCGCAGTAGCATCTAAAATTTCTTTCATTGTTGTGCCCACAATAGGAACACATATCTTTGTACCCTTTTCGCCGAGTACAGCATGACCGATACGGACCATAATAACTCCTTTCCGTCCCACAGGGTGAGACAAATGACTTACCTTAAACTAACTATATACCAATATTTTGGTAAAAGCAATCAATCCGGCTATATTGGATTGCTATTCACAAAAAACGTATGAAAGCCCGTCATTATGCACTAAAAATGTATTCTTAGATTATCGATTAACATAATTTTTTCTTATATCCTATTTTCTCGGTCTTATTAAAATTGGTCATATTATTCAATCCTGATAAGTATATCTACTCTCTCTAAATCAGAACCACCCGTAAAACGGGTGGTTTGCTCACGGGCTATAAGCCCGTAG
>CADFKY010000199.1 GCA_902834965.1 Veillonellaceae bacterium | reverse complement strand
TCTCTAGAAGATTAGCAAAGGCTGGACCCATTTAGAGGCCTCAAGTTCAATATAGATGTGTAAATAATAAAAGTAAATAGATTAGAGGTTCCTAATAGTCACCTAGGTGACCAATAGGAACCTCTTTCGTTTTGTAATCATTGTAATAGAATAGATTAATTATGTTACAATACAATTAAGATAAGAGTTTTTAATGGGAGGGAGACTCATATGAAACGTTGTATTACATTACTAAGTTTAGGTTTATGTCTAGCTGGGCCGATGTTTTCACACGCTAACGATATTAGACCTCTCATACATGTTACAAATGTACATAATGGCCAATATGATGAGGCGTTAGATGCAATTACAGATACCAAGTTTTATGGACCGTATCAATTCCGAGTATTAAAAGAAGCGGTAGAAACAAAAGGTGAAACAAAGGATATAGACGGGAGGGTGTTTAGAACCTCTGAAGATGTCTTTATGCATGTTAAAGCTAGATCTATTGATAATACAAGTACCTCTTTAGATAAAGAAATTGAAAATATTGTTAAAGATAGAACAGTTCCTGAACCTACTGTAAAGATGGTATTGCCTATTAAGTATGATGTAATAGAGGTCAATAATGATGGTGTGCGCAGTTTACTAGCCGAATTTATGTATGGCTGGCCACTACATAATAGGACAGACATGGTATTAGTTACTGATTATGAGGATACTCGTTACTATTATAAGTTGCAGTTTTATAGAGACAAGTTACCAAATGGTGTTCGCATTGAGCAGTTGCGCCAAATGATTATGGATGCGCAGTTTAGTTATAAATAAGTGATATCGGATTAGAATAATAAAGTAATCATACATAAAAGAGGTTCCTAATTGTCACCGTAGTGACGCATAGGAACCTCTTTTATCGGGCAAGTAATTTATATAGTTATTAAACTATTACAGAATGCTTTTACCCATAGGGAATACAGTTTTGCCGAATACTTTATTAACAAGTACAGCACCGGAACCGTAGAAGCCCAATAAGGAGATGAATAATTCAGACCATGCTGCAAGAGCAAAGAAGCCTGTTTTGCCGCCTAAGAATAGGTCTGTTGCTAGGCCGAAGAATAGGAAGCAGATAAGTAGCATAATAGCGAATACAACTTTGTTTGTTTTCAAAGATGCAATAGTACCAAAGATAGAGAAGATTAAGAAGCCCACAAATGCGAATGCCAATTGTGTTACATCGAAACCTTTTTGAATTTCAGCCCCGAAGGAGCCCATTTGGATCAACCAAACGCCAGCCATTGCAGACCAGAATAAACCGTATGCACCGAATACAACAGATCCGAACGGATTATTTTTCTTGAAATCAAAATAGCTTGCAATTAATTGGGCCAAAGAACCTAATAAAACAGCCCAAGGTATAATAACAGATGTTGTTGGGCCAGACCAGCCTACGCGGGACGTGGATACCACAAAACATACAATAGCTAAACCTAGTAGACCAAGACCTGTAGAATCTGCTACATTTTCACTCATTTCAACTTTTCTTACTTCGTTTTCCATTTGTTCCTCATTTCTCCGTGGGGGACAACTAACTACAACCATACAGTAAATAGTCACATGATTTTATGCTGTCATCTCCTGTTTAATACACTAGCTATCGAATTGACAGTGTACCTATGTGAAAGTACTGCCTCATAAATGTAACATATATCACATTTTTAAGACAATAGATTTGGAATAATATCTATGCGTAAAAAGTATAACGTGAAAATTGAAATAAAGTTAAGAAAATAAAAGAAAAACCGCGAAAAATGAGGGGTCTAATATTTTAATTCCCATTTTTCTACGGTTTTAAATCTAAAATCGATTGATTTATATGTATTTGTTATAGGTTAATATTACTTACCAGTAAATAATCTTTTAATTAAATCTGGTTTCATATGTTGTACAATTACAATTGATATAGCAATTGTAAAAGCTATCAAAAAGGATTCTTTTGCGAAGCTAATGGCAA
>CADFKY010000198.1 GCA_902834965.1 Veillonellaceae bacterium | reverse complement strand
TAAACAAGGATGTGCCATTTGCACGAGCATAATCTTGTAGTTTTGCCACTGTAGTAGCACCAATACTACGCTTTGGTACATTGATGATACGTAATAAGCTCAAATCATCGAATGGATTATATAGTACGCGTAGATATGCTAAAACGTCCTTAATTTCTTTACGATCATAGAACTTTGTGCCCCCTACCATCGTATATGGCAAAGCTCGTTTAATCAGGGCTTCTTCAAGTACACGAGATTGAGCATTTGTACGATACAAAATAGCCATATCGCCATAAGGTACGCCATGAATATCGTGTTTTTTGGCAATAGTATCGCCGATGAAAGCCGCTTCTTCATGTTCAGACTGCGCCGTAAAATGCTGAATTTTAGCGCCTTCAGTCTTGTCTGTCCACAAGTTTTTCTTTGGACGACCTTCATTATTTTCAATTACCGCATTGGCTGCATCAAGGATAATCTTTGTGGAACGGTAGTTTTGCTCCAACTTAATAGATGTACAGTTCGGATAATCCTTTTCAAAGTCTAAGATATTTTGAATATCTGCACCACGCCAAGCATAAATACTTTGATCAGCATCACCTACAACGGCAATGTTTTTCCAATGAGACGCTAATAATTTAGCCAATAAATATTGGGCATGGTTCGTATCTTGATATTCGTCGATCATGACATAACGAAAACGCTTACTATACTTATCTAGAACAGCTGCATTAGATTGTAATAACTTTACAGCTACCAATAGGAGGTCATCAAAGTCTAAAGCATTATTTTTACGTAATTCACGTTCATAATATTCATATACATCGGCTACCTTTTGTTGGTAAAAGTCCCGTGCTTGCTTTCTAAAATCAGAGGCAAATAGCAATTTATTCTTTGCATCTGAGATAGCAGCGATCATAGCACCTACAGGATAATATTTATCATCGAGGTTTAATGCCTTTAATGCAGCCTTGATAACCGCTTGAGAGTCAGATGTATCATAAATTGTAAAGTTACTGTTATAACCTAAGAAGTTATCTAGCTCAAAACGCAAGAATTTCGCACAGAAGCTATGGAATGTGCTGAGCCAAATTCGATTAGCTACATCGCCTACTAAACCTTCTACACGACTTTTCATTTCTTTTGCCGCTTTATTGGTGAACGTAATCGCTAAGATTTCATAAGGATTAACACCTTGAGCCAATAAATGTGCAATACGAACAGTTAACACCTTTGTTTTACCAGATCCAGCACCTGCTAAAATCAATAAAGGGCCTTCCGTATGTTGAACGGCTTGTTGTTGCTCTTTATTTAAACCTGTTAATAATGAATTCATCGGAACACCCCTATCGCCCTTACATATACTATAGTTTCATAATCATATAAATAGAGAAGAAGAACGTTGCAAGCAACGTTCTTTTCCCTTTGTATACTACTATACTATTTCATAGCACCAAGAATTGGTGGTACGATTTGTTTTTTACGAGACATAGTATTTGGCAAGAATACGCCATTGTCTTTAACTTCTTTTTCGAATGCTTTTGTTACTACAGCTTCTACATCACCGCTGAATAACAATGTAGTACTTTCATCAAGAATGTTTGTAACCATGATATAAGATGCATCGTAGTTATTCGCAGTACGAAGAGCCTCTAGTGCAGCTACAAGCTCAGCTTGTTTAGCCAATACATCTGTTGTATCCATAACAGAAATTTGACCGATAGAAATCGTTTTACCTGCTTCGGAGAATTCTTTCATATCTGTACGAACGATATCATCGTTAGTCAAATCAGAAATATCAGCACCAGCTTTTAACATATCAAGGCCATAAGACTCGATGTCAACGCCAGCGATTTCAGCTAATTTATGGGCCATTTCTTTATCTGTTTCTGTGCATGTTGGAGAACGGAATAATACAGTATCAGAAATAATAGCAGACAACATCAAGCCAGCAATGCCTTTAGGAATTTCTTGATTATTTTCCATGTACAATTTAGTAATGATTGTATTGGAGCAACCTACTGGTTCTAAAC
>CADFKY010000197.1 GCA_902834965.1 Veillonellaceae bacterium | reverse complement strand
CGTTTGACTACGAATCAAAAGGCCAGGGGTTCGAATCCCTTCTGGGTCACCAAATGAAAGCATCACAGTAATGTGGTGCTTTTTTATTTTTGTAAAACCATTTATCTATTAAAAAGACTCTACACATAATTGTGTAGAGTCTTTTAGTTTCCGTGCTTTAAATCTAATTAGATTGTGGCTTAAGTGTTTTACCTTATTTTAGCTGTCCTGCAGCTACAGCAAGATCTCTCCAGTAGATAGCTTGCATATAACCATACGTATCTGGTTTTAAGGTAATTAATTTAGCTTTAGGTCGCTTTTCCTCACGTAATACTCTGCCTGTACGGGCATCGATGATATTACGTTGTTCTTGAACCCATTGAATCGTATCGGCATCTTGATCAAAGTAATAATGGTTTATATACTCTGTCATATAATACTGAGCACCTTGATGACTATATGTACGGGCTACAATTTCAAATTTATTACCTTCTCCTGCGATGACCTTAACGCGTTGTTCTGCGTAATAATTTTGGCCATTCATACGATACAAGTAGGCATAACCTCTGGCATTCTCTAAATCAGCAATATTAACTGCTTGAGAGGGGAGGATACCTAAGATTGTGAAAGCCGCTGCAATTAATAAACTACGCTTCATGTATTCTCCTTATTACTTTGCATGTGGCTGATCAGATTCAGCAACCACATGTACAACTAATTCTTGATCAGAAGGAATCTGAGCCATGACTACAGGCATTGGCACATTCATAGCTGCTGCAATACCTTTGATCTGGCGCATTGCAACAGGCACTACAGTACCATCTTCTTGGATGTTTTTTTCTAATGCTTCAATCTCAGCAACTGTTAAGCTTGCTTTGTTCGCGAAGTCTTCGATAGATACACCATTAGCTTCGCGATATTCTTTAATGAAATCTCCGATATACATAGGTTCCTCCTATTTTTAGATACCTTTATATTGTAATTAAAAATATCATATATGGCAATAGATGAATAAGAGATGAATAAATAAAATTACAAAAATAAATTGACTTAATACGATAGTGGTGTTAATATTAACTCATAGAAAACATCATATTTGGGAATAGGTGCTGAAAAGCATAATAGAGAAGCTGGTTAAATGCCAGCACGGTCCCGCCACTGTATGGTCGAGCGAGTCTAAATTAAGTCACTGGGAAACTGGGAAGGCTAGATGAGCGATGACGCCGAGTCAGGAGAACTGCCTATTCAACATTCACCATTTGACCTACGAGAGATAGGGAGGAGAAGTTAGTAGCTCCTTTTTACGTACCCGTAAAAAGGATTTTTTAGTTCTATACGATTTTTATCAGAGATGATTTAAATAGTATTCGAAAGACCTTAATGTCGATGGCATGGTCATGGTGAATAATACCTTCTTGGTATTACCAGCATGACATGTGTTATGACTGTTAATATATTTTATGGTAAATGTAGGGCATGCATTTATTCATCATCATCCTAAAAAAGAGGCTGACCCAGGATTCTAGTAGTTCGGATTCTGGGTCAGTCTCTTTTTCATTTTCCTATTCTCCTGTTAATGTCTAGTACTTCTAATGTGTATAGCCAACATATATAATAGAACTTTTATTTTTAGGGGATACATGAAATTTAAGTTAATTCTAAAAAAATGATTGACGATGAATTCTATACATGATATTATTATTTCAGTTGAGACGCGGGAGTGGCGGAATTGGCAGACGCACCAGACTTAGGATCTGGCGCCTTACGGCGTGGGGGTTCAAGTCCCTTCTCCCGCACCAACTTTATTGCACCTTTTGAGGTGCTATTTTTTTTGCCTAAAATTAGGTTTATTAATGGGCATACATAAGACTAGGCGCTTTTTATTAGGTACAAACAAGCGTGATTAGTAAGGTATAACATAGATAGAAAATTAACTATGCCGTTATGTGTTATAATAAATTGTTAGAACTATTTAATTAATATAATCATAGTAATACTATATGGTGCAGTATGGATAATACATTAACACAGCTGCTT
>CADFKY010000196.1 GCA_902834965.1 Veillonellaceae bacterium | reverse complement strand
TTTTGATGAAAGCATCTCCCCTGAGCTCCGTGATCCTATCTATAATGATATCTTACATATCTCTCCGATGTTCACACTAGGCCAAATGGATAGTTTACGTAACTTTATCAAAACTTATATTCCAAAACCTGATACTACAAATATCATGGAGTCTATTGAACATGGTAAGTTAAGACCATCAAAATCACTTCAAGATTCTATTTTAAATATGCTAAAAGGCAATAAAGAATTTGTCTTAATAGATGACCAAAAAGTAGAGTTTGAACAAATAAAAAAAGCTGCCTTTGATGCTATAAAAAATAACCAGAAAACTGTATATATAGTTCGTGGTGGTCCTGGTACCGGAAAAAGTGTAGTTGCTATCAACTTATTAGCTGAGTGTATCCACAATGGCTATATGGCACAATATGTTACTTCAAATGCTGCGCCACGTAATGTATATAGCACTATGTTACAAAAAGGTTTTAATAAAACAGAAATCAAAGCATTATTCCAAAGTAGTGGCACCTTCCATACACGCTCTAAAAATGCACTTCAAATTGCAATTGTTGATGAAGCACATAGATTGCGTGAAAAATCTGGAATGTACCAAAATGAAGGAGAAGATCAAATCAAAGAAATTATTAACGCCTCTCTCTTTAGTGTCTTCTTTATTGATCGAAATCAACGTGTTACTTTTAAAGATGCGGGTACTATCGATAAAATATTAAAGTTTAGTACAGAACAAAAAGCGCTTATTTATGAAGGTGCACTAGAATCTCAGTTTCGTTGTAATGGATCTGATGGCTATTTAGCCTGGCTAGACAACGTTCTTCAAATTGCAGAAACTGCAAATTATGATGGTTTTGAAGGTGATTATGACTTTAGAATCTTTGATAATCCTCATGATATGTATAACGCTATAAGAACTAAAAATGAGATAAACAATAAGTCTCGGCTTTTAGCAGGCTATTGTTGGGACTGGCCGAAAGAAGGTCGTACAACATCTATTGTCAAAGACATTCAAATACCCGAACACAATTTTGGAATCAGTTGGAACTTAGGTAATTCTAATACATATGCTATAGATCCAGATTCTATCAATGAGGCTGGATGTATTCATACGACTCAAGGGCTCGAATTTGAATATGTCGGTGTAATTATTGGTAATGATTTACGCTATGAAAATGGTAAACTTATCGTAGATATTACAAAACGTGCAAAAACAGATCAATCTATAAAAGGCATTAAGAAACTTTTAAAAGAAAACCCTGAAGAAGCACAACGTATTGCAGATGAGATTGTAAAAAATACTTATCGTACATTAATGACACGAGGTCAAAAAGGTTGTTATATTTACTGTACAAATAAAGAACTATCTAATTATTTTAAACTAGCTTATAACCATCAATTGAGCTACACCTATGATAATTTACAATCTAATCTTGAAAGTCAAAAAATAGCTGCTGATCGTAAAAGCACAGATCAGAATACACTTCAATCTAAGCCACATAAATTATAAACTACCTACCCTCTATTCATTAATAGTTTGGCTATACTAAACATAACTCTAGGCAGAAAAGTATATTATTGATTATAATATATATGTATGTTTTTATTAGAGGAGTGTATTATGAAACAGACAAAAAGAATTATAATCATGACCTTATTTGCCATGATTACAATGATTTCTACTGTATTGGGGTATACAGGAAACATGAATACTGGGAAGTTCCATTATGATGACTGCCGTCACGTATCTCGCATGAACGAAAGTAATAAAATTTACTTTGATACACGTACGGAAGCTATCAATAGTGGCTATGTACCTTGTGGTACATGTCACCCATAAAAACAATACAAAAATGTAAAGGCCTGTAAAACTGATTATACAGTTCCACAGGCTTTTATGTTTGTTAGTTTCCTATCTTATTTACAGATGAGTTTTCATATATACCTTTAGGCATAGCTCCCATCCCCGCTTGACTTTTAGCGTATTTATCTTTGTCATTTGCATTGTCTACATATTGAACTATATCGCGTAAGTCTTTTGATGGTGTTT
>CADFKY010000195.1 GCA_902834965.1 Veillonellaceae bacterium | reverse complement strand
CCATTCTGGCCCGTTGGTCAAGCGGTTAAGACACCGCCCTTTCACGGCGGTATCCCGGGTTCGATTCCCGGACGGGTCACCACATGGACGATTAGCTCAGCTGGGAGAGCGCCTGCCTTACAAGCAGGATGTCGGCAGTTCGATCCTGTCATCGTCCACCAGACCAAGAAGCAAGCATAAAGCTTGCTTCTTTTTTTTGTATATGTGATATAATAGTACCAGTTGTTTTGTTTGTAAATTTTAAAGAGTTTTATTAAGAGGAGGAACTATGTTTCGTAAATTCGGACGCTATAAACGTTCGCTACTTACAGTACTAGGTGTACTATTGGCATCTACACTTGCTACAGCAAGTGCGGCCACAATTAATATGAGTCAACTAACATCCAATAGGGCTCAACCGGTTGTTATTAACTCTGTGCAATCCAATGTAGATACAACTACACCTACATTACAATCCGATAATAATGGTCAACCTATTTTGAAGGTTGCCAACACACCGGTTTCTACTCCAGTTGTAGGAACACCTGAAAAAGCGACGATCAACACATCTAATTCTAATTATGATGGTCATTTAGATAATTTCCCTAGTCGCAAAGTAACAATCGTAGTACCTGCCAAGTTGCGCAATGAAAATACAGCACAATTTGGTCGTTACATGACAGATCGTCTATCTAACACACTTAAATATCCGTACTACGATACAGCAATCGTAAGTACTAATACGCCAACAGCAGAAATTAGAGCTGTTGACCTTGCACAAATTGCATCTGCGCAGAACTCTGAAATTGTTATCATGCCTGTACCATTGCAAGACGTATACGTACAAATTAATGGTGTAAATAGCCCATATGCATATAACAATGATGATCGCGAAATGTACATTGCAGCAAAGGTAAATGCATTGTTATATTACTACGATGTGAATGATCAAGTTATTCACACTGTACGCAGTGGATTCAATCAAACAGATGATTCCTTAACAATGCCAACACATAAGGCTGTATGGAATAAAGTTATGACTGTATTACTTGATAAATTACCGTATAAACGCATTCCAACAGACCGTGACCGCTATCAAGCGCCTGGCATCAACTCTGAATCTCCAGTTGTACTTGACTTCCAAGTAGAACAACCTAGAAATACTGCTTACTCCTTAAAAGGTGTTAGTGTATTATAAGAGACAATAAAAAAGACCGTTAAGCTATTGCTTAACGGTCTTTTTGTATTCACCTATTAACGATACATAACTTAGTGAATCAAGCCGATTAATCTAAGTTGATGCTCTGTAAAACCAGCATTTCTTAAAAGTGCAGTAAATGAACTACGGAAGGAATGAGATAAATCGCTTACGTAATAAATTGAATCATCATCTTTTGCACTTGCTGTACTTTTATTAGTAGTCGCAGCATATTTAGCATTATCAGCTTCATTTTGTTTAACCATGTTAGCTCTAAAAGCATCATTTGTAGGAGTTTCTACTGGTGGACGAACCGAGTCAGTATATTTATAACCATAAGATGCGTCTACATGTGTTCCTAGTGTAGATGCACCAAAACAGCATGCTAATACAGCAAAAGCAATGAAAGATTTTTTTGATACGTTCATTAGAAAACCTCCAAATTAACACAATAAGTCATTAAATTTAAATGACAAATTTTAGTATAAGCAGATGACCTTAATGTTAGATGAGTGTTTCCTATAAACAAAATGAAATTCTATAGAAAAAGGCTAGCCCTATGGCTAGCCTTTTTCTTTATAGTTGTTTAGTTACATGCAGGCGCAATAATGCACGTTGCAATGCTGCTTCTGCGCGTTCTACATCGATATCTGGTGTAGGATTGGATAACCGACCTTCAGCACGTTCTTTGGCACGCTGAGCACGTTCCACATCAATGGATGCTGGATCTTGGCAATCTGGTGTTACAATACTCACCTTATTATGTTCGATTTCACAGAAGCCACCAAATACGGCAAGTTCACGAGATGTTCCATCTGGTTGGTCTATGCGTAATGGCGCTAAATCTAATGCGATAATCATAGGTGCATGATTTGGCA
>CADFKY010000194.1 GCA_902834965.1 Veillonellaceae bacterium | reverse complement strand
GGGTTCATCTGGTATTGGGACTTACCGTATCGTCAGGAAAACGATGCGCGCCCGTTTTGTCATTTGAGGAGTTGTCTAGATTATTCTAGCGTTTAGGTTATTTCTAAATTAGATTTTACCTACTAGATCAAGACCTGGTTTCAATGTGTCTTTACCTGGTTTCCAACGTGCAGGACATACTTGATCACCATGTTTTGCTACGAATTGAGCCGCTTGTACTTTACGAACCAATTCTTCAGCAGAACGGCCGATACCCATATCATGGATTTCAGCTGTACGAACGAAACCTTCTGGATCTACTACGAATGTACCACGGTAAGCCATAGCAGATTCTTCTTGGAATACGTCGAAGAAATCAGCTAATTCATGTTTTTTATCAGCCAACATGTAGTACTCGATTTTATTAATGCTTGGAGAAGCATCAGACCATGCTTTGTGAACGAATTCAGAGTCACAAGATACGGAGTAAACTTCGCAACCTAGTTCTTTCAATTCTGCATAAGAGTTTTGTACGTCTTCTAATTCTGTAGGGCAAACAAATGTAAAGTCTGCTGGATAGAATACGAAGATGGACCATTTGCCCAACACATCGGCAGTACTAACTTTTACTAATTCAGGTTTTTTGAAAGCATCTAGAGTAAATTCAGGAAGTTGTTTACCAATAATAGACATGTTATGTCCTCCTTAATTGAGTTCTAATGTAACAATTATATTATTATCAGTGTACTTATCACCAAATCTATATCTATCTTTGTCTATATAATAACAAATATCATTCAAGATTGCAAGTGTTATTTTTAAATTTATCGATATATTTTTCCAATATTGTTCGATGTAAATAAAAAAGAAGAAAGATGCTCATTTCTGAGCATCTTTCTTCTTTTTACGTACTACAACAGACTTACTGTTCACAGTAGCGTGATCAAAAGCTATTAAACCTGCTATATTAGCAAGCCCTCTCCGTGCTATGTGACCAGTTGTAGATTGTTCTTTTCCCGATTTACCATATACAAACTGCTCTAGTTTGAGTGCAGCTAATATAAATATACCTATAATAGATAAAAGAGATCCCATGGCTCTACTCTATTTTTTAAGTTCCAAAATCGCATCTACGAAGCCGCGGAATAATGGATGTGCATTATTCGGACGGGATTTAAGTTCTGGATGCGCTTGTGTACCAATGAAGAATGGGTGGTTTTTCACTTCAATACTTTCCACAAGGCGACCATCTGGAGATGTACCAGAGATAACAAGGCCAGCATCAGTCAATTGTTGACGATATTCATTGTTGAACTCATAACGGTGACGATGACGTTCATAAATCAAATCTTCACCATAAGCTTCATGAGTTTTTGTACCTGCTTCTACTTTGCAAGGATAAATACCTAGGCGCATTGTACCGCCTTTTTTATCTACATCAACTTGATCACTCATCAAGTCGATTACTTTGTATTTAGCATTTTCATCGAATTCGCTAGATGTAGCACCTTCCATACCGCATACGTTGCGAGCAAATTCCATTACTGCAGATTGCATGCCAAGGCATAGACCGAGATATGGAATATTATTTTCACGAGCATATTGAATTGTACGAATTTTACCTTCTACACCACGGGACCCAAATCCACCAGGTACGATGATACCTTCAACACCTTCAAATACCTCTTTAGGATCTACAGATGTATCATCAAGTTCTTCGGAGTCAATCCAACGAATATTCACTTTAGTACCCGTAGCAATACCAGCATGATCTAATGCTTCCACTACGGATAAATACGCATCATGTAATGCTACATATTTACCAACGATAGCCACGGTAATATCTTTGCTTGGGTTCAAGATTTTATGAACCATTTCTTTCCACTCAGTCATATCGCAAGGGCGTTCTTCAAGGCCTAATTTTTTAATAACAATATCATCAAGACCTTGATCTTGCATCATCAATGGTACTTCATAGATGGAGCTGCAAGTTTGGTTTTCAATAACTGCTTCTGGTTCTACGTCGCAGAACAAAGCAAGTTTTTCTTTCATTTCATCAGAAATGTGTTTTTCACTGC
>CADFKY010000193.1 GCA_902834965.1 Veillonellaceae bacterium | reverse complement strand
TGTTAGTGGGGTGTGGTAGTGACACAAACAAAGCAGCAGATTCTGCTAAACCAAGCACATCTGAAAAGATTACTGTACAAGCGGCAGCGAGCTTGAAAGGTGCTCTTACTGAATTGGCAGAGTCCTACAAAAAGAGTCATAACTTATCAGACGACCAAATTGCTATTAACTTTGCTGGTTCTGGCACATTGCGCCAACAAATTGAACAAGGCGCACCAGCTAGCTTATTCATCTCTGCTGACGAAAAGAATATGAAAATGTTGCAAGACAAAGACCTTGTAACAGATGTTAAACCATTTGTAACTAATGAATTAGTTCTTGTAGTTCCAAAAGGCCAACCTAAAATTGAATTAAATCAAATTGCTTCTGTTAAACGTATCGTTTTAGGTAATCCTGAAACAGTGCCAGCTGGTAATTATGGTAAACAAGTATTAACAAAATTAGGTGTTTGGGAACAAGTTGAACCAAATGTAGTATATGCTAAAGACGTAAAAGCTGTAACGGCTTCCGTTAGCCAAGGTGCTGGTGATGCAGGCTTCATCTACAAAACTGATGCTATTGCGGCAGGCGATGCAGTTCAAATTTCTGCAGTAACACCTGCTGATTCTCATGATCCAGTTATCTATCCAATCGGTATCATTAAAAAATACGACAACGCATTGGCAAAAGACTTTTACCAATACGTAATGAGTCCAGAAGGCCAAAAAGTATTAGAGAAATACGGTTTCTCCACTTCTAAATAAGGGTAAAACGCTAGCTCTCATAGCTAGCGTTTTCTTATGATACAATATAGATATTATTATGAATATGTTAGACATACATTTTCATATGCTATATGATGCAAATAAGTAAATCATTTTAAAACTAGATGTATTTTTATTATTACTGATTTTAGTCTTATTGATAGAAAGGGGGCGTACTATGAGTCCATTTTGGCTATCTCTGTGGGTGGCGAGCATTGCTCTTATCATCGTTATTGTTATAGGCTTAGGCGCTTGTTATTGGATGAACCGCTGTAAGTGGGGCGGTATGGCTATTTTAGATGCTCTAATTACGTTGCCTCTTGTGTTGCCACCTGTAGTTGTGGGCTTTGCTCTTCTCATGGTATTTACTCCAGGATATGCTTTTGGTGCGTGGCTCGAAGCTCACGGTATGAGTGTAGTTTTTGCCGCTTCTGGTGCAGTCGTTGCATCTTCAGTCATTGCATTCCCCCTATTTTATCAAACAGTGCGCTCTGCCTTGCAGTCCGTCGATCATAATATGGAGGATGTAGCGCGTACATTGGGCGCTTCAGAATTGCGTATATTCTTTACCATATCTGTGCCTCTTGCGTGGAAAGGTATTTTAACAGGTAGCATCTTGGCGTTCTGCCGTGCCATGGGGGAATTTGGTGCTACCATCTTAATCGCTGGTAATATTCCGAAGGTAACCCGTACTATGCCGTTAGCTATTTACTCCTACGTAGAGGCAGGGCAGTACATGGATGCCTTTGAGCTTGTTGTATATATTTGTGTACTTACATTGGCATTGTTGAGCGGCATTCACCTCATTACGAAGGGGTCCTTGTTCCGCCATACAGAGAATAACTAGGAGGTTCTATGATTACATTTTCCTTTACTGTAGCTAGACCTTCTGTGACTGTGAAAGCTGATGGGGTGCTTCCTTCTGGAATTACTGTTCTGACTGGTCAATCTGGTAGTGGTAAAAGTACCTTTATCAAATGTATTGCAGGGCTCGTAAAACCAACCACTGGTAGTATTCAATATGATGATACGACGTGGGTTGATCGAGGTAAAAAGATATGGGTGCCTGCTCAAAAACGGCAAGTAGGCTATATGCCGCAAGGCAATATTGTATTTCCTCATTTGTCTGTAGAACATAATATTACCTATAGCAAACGAGGCACCCCTGACATGTGTGATACATTGTTACAACGTTTGGGTTTGGAGAAATATCGTAATACCAAGGCTGGTAGCTTATCTGGTGGTGAGCAACAGCGGGTTGCACTAGGCCGTGCGCTCTACTCAAAACCGACTATTCTGCTCCTTGATGAGCCTTTATCTGCACT
>CADFKY010000192.1 GCA_902834965.1 Veillonellaceae bacterium | reverse complement strand
CCTATATTTAATAGTATATGTAGTAGTCTTTTATCGATAAATCATGCAATATATGGTATAATTTGTATGTCAAAAGCTATTTTTTGTTGCCCTTGGAGGGGTTATGACTAAGATCTTCACCAAATTACGAGCGTTGGTGGATGAAGCATTATCTGATCGTGATACAGCGGTGGATAAGGTGCCTACTATAGAAAAAGCACCTGTAGAACAAGATTTATTCGACCACCGTTTACTATATATAGAAGAAGATACAGTCAATCGTATGTTGCGGGCTGCTCTTCGCAATCATTGGTTATTTTACGCTGTAACATTTGAATTTGAACCAAATAACCAAATATTCCTATCCATTATTACGAAATGGGGGAATGTGATCAATGTGGAATTCACCTTAGAGGATTTATGGTTTGATGATTATTCATCATCCTTTGCGATTCGTCTCGATACAAATAATATAGATACAGGTGGGTTTATTTTAAACTCTATCCTACACTTACTAGGTAACTGGTGCCTCAGTCTCTTTGGTATATTCTTCAATCCTATTGCGCTAGGTGAGAAGGGGTCTACTATGCGTTTTGAGAAAAAGGGGATTATCCAGTTCGATCTATTACCAAATACTCAAGTAAAGAAATTCATACCCTTGCCGGAACGACATATCGGCAGTAATGGCCCTGTGTTGTTGGGGAACCCTCGTACTAGTCAATCCGTTTTACAGTTAGATTACTATGCGTTTCACGATCCAGTAGACACATTTACTGTACCAGATGTACCAACCCGTACTAGCTGGCTTCGCTCTATTGATATTGCGGCAGTTCTCTTGTTGCCAATTGGTGTATGGATAACCTTTATTATCTTGCATCACTACTTGCCTACAGAAACGTTAGAGTTCTCATTCTCTACATATTTCTTGATTTCTTTAGGGATTTTTATCATTTCCTTCTTGGTTATGAATATTCCTAGATATCTGTATATGTACTTTGATTCTCGGAAACAGTGGCAAAGTGCCTTTGTACATAATAATATTAAGATTCAAATGCGCAAATTACACCGTCGTATTTTCATGCAGCAAGCTACACTCACATCTGATTGTGACGAATGTACTGCTAATGAAAGCCAAGAGCGCATTAAGCATTTGTTATTGCAAATTCGGGATAAACGGTTCCTTGCAAATCGACTCAAAATTGCTGATGATGATAGAATGCGCAAGCAGAAGGTTAAGTTTATTATCGCCTATATTGGTTGTACATTAATTGAATTGATGCTGCTCATGAATTACTAGGCATTGATTATTAAATAACAGCATATGTTATGGTATAAATAAAAAACGTATCTCTTAATAGAGATACGTTTTTTATTATGTTTGTTTTATGTTTTACCGTTTTTTACGACGTTTTCGAACGGTTTTTCTAATTTCTCGTTCTGATTCAGATCCTGGTTGTTGCATTGACTCGTAAGTTGGTCGATTGACAGGCATAAAAGGAGGATTTCCGTATTGGTTTGGTTCCGGTTGTCCCGGCAATACCCAGAAGAGGAAACCGATGAGCCATACGAAAAGCTCCAGTAAGTAATTGAATGGAGATACAGCAGAGTAAGTATTGATGAAAATAATAATTACTGACCAGAGAATCCCGGCCCATGCATTAAAGCCGATATCGTGAATACGACGGCCAAATAAGATGCAGGACAATGGGAAGAGTGTTGCTAATAAAATCCATATGATGACCCGTGTAAACCAATAAGCTGGTAAGGATACGACAAAGTCTAAGAATAGATCATCGATGTAATGAACGATGTGGAATAAAATCATTAGTACGATAAAACATATGATAAATTGAAGTCGATTTAATCGTCCCGTTAGATTAAAAATCGATAGGCCCATACGTCGACCTTGGAATGCGATGAGCAAACCTACAGTACATATGAGCAGTGTTCGTAATACAACATAGAGTAAATCCATAAGTTCCCCTTTATTTATAGCTTATAGTTGAGTTAATTCTGGCAAGACTAGCTCAAATGCTACACCTTGTTTCATAGATTTTACAGTATCTACTGTGGCTTGAATCGCTTTAGTAGTAAA
>CADFKY010000191.1 GCA_902834965.1 Veillonellaceae bacterium | reverse complement strand
GCATCAAAGGCTACAAGGTACGGTGTACTAGACTTAGGCGATTGTACTACATCTAGGAATGCACCTAACGCAGCGGATTTCATCCACTCTGTATTCGTAGCAGCATACGCCTTTTGCATACTCATTAATGCTTCTTGAATAACAATATTGTCTAGAAGCGCATTAACTTCAGCTAACTTGGTAATATTAAGAGCTGCTAACGCATCTCTTGTAATAGATTCCACATAATGTTGTGTATCGCCATGTAATACACCAAAAGCATGAACAAATGGTGCAACCGCCAACTCAACACATTTATCTTCATGTGCTGCTTTAGCCCATTGCCCTGTAGGTACCTCTTCTTCAACCATACTAGCTGCCGCCAATTGCGCCTCTATTTCAGAAGCGTCAAACAAGCGCGTTTCATCCAATACAGATGGACCTTCTGCTGTTTGTACCTCATCGGCACCACCAATCATTTGCGTAACATCTATATTCTCAGCTTCATCAGCTTCTAAGGCTTCTACAGATTCGCCCATAGCAATCGTATCCTCTACGGAATTAGCACGATTACGAAGTTCATCTGTTACTGCATCGAGAACAATGGTCTTATCCATCAATGGAGTAGCATTATGCTCAACATTTTGAAGTCTATTATCTAAAACAGCGGGCATTACAATGGTTTCATCCATACTAGGTGTTATTGGACTAGATACTGGCACCTCTTGGGAAACAGATTCTTGTTGAATCAATTCGCCAGAAACAGTTGAATCTTGAACAGGTTCCTGTTCTTCCAAGATTGGTTTAACAGACTCTGCCTGAGTTGACTCTGCTTGATGACCTAAGGCTAATGAATATCCTGTAGAGGAATTTTCAACATATAATTGATTACCATCTCGTCGATTATAGGATGTATCTTCATGATCCACCATAGATTCAGAAGCTTCGGAATCCTTATTGTCATCCATAATGGAGGCTGTATATACATTGGTTCCACCTTCATGTGTAACCGTTACATCCCCAACCTTGGATTCATTAACCGATTTTTCTTTATGATGTTCATCATTAGGCTTAGTAACAGATCTATCACGATGCTCATGTTTCGCTTGGCTTTCACCATCATTACGATTAAAAACAGCGTAACAAATAGCAAAAAATCCGAGCGCCACAACGGCTAATACAAAATACGGAATTACGTTTGACATACTAACCCCCTACATCAACGCTTCATTATATGCAGCACGTTCACCACCAATGCTCTTAGGTCGAACACGACAAGCTGTTACATGGGCCCCACCAATTTCTTTAATGCTGAGGCGCACTGGTACGGTAACATGTTTCATATGCATGCCTATAAAAGTATCCCCAATATCGATACCAGCATCAGCTTTAATAAATTCAACCATCACTGGATCTTCAAAACGTTCATAAGCAGTAACAGCCATAGCTCCACCTGCATGACGTTGAGGCACTACATTAACCTCTTCCTCCCATGTTACCGCACTACGTTCCATAACAAGCGCACGGTTAATATGTTCACAGCATTGAACCGCCAAACTAAGACCTTTAGCTTTAACCGCTGTATATATTTCATCAAATAAGACCTGAGCCACATCAATGTGGGAATCAGTACCTATTTTCTTACCCATAACTTCGCTAGTGGAACAGCCCACAACGAATAATTGACCTTCTCGAACCTTTGCCAAATCGAGTAATTCAGCCATCGCTGTGCGCACTGACTGACGAATAGTTTCTACAGAAGTCATGATATCGCCTCACTCACTTTGAATGTATAAATCTATATGTATATTATCACAAAATGGACAGAATCGGTAGACTTTACTCTACGCAATACAAGTGAACATTACATAAGACTATAGTAATTATAAAAGTAGTTTTGTTTATTATTATCATACTAATAAACAATGTAATAATCATTAAATATATATATTTACCGTGATACATATGGATTTTCTACAAATAAAAAGAGAAAAGAGGCTTGCAATGCAAGCCTCTTTTAATCACTCAGCGGTGATATTAGATTTTTCTGTAAGGTTTTTGACCTTGTTCGTAGAAGTTGTTACCTTCAGTATCGCCAACTACGATGCAAGGGAAAT
>CADFKY010000190.1 GCA_902834965.1 Veillonellaceae bacterium | reverse complement strand
TTAATGATCGTAGATCCGCCTGAATGGATATAATCCTTTAGGCGGTTTTGTTTTATCTACATATAGGTATATTATGGTAAAAGTTATATAATATAGCTATATATAGATAATGCTAATGAGTTTATGTGAGTTAATAAGTATAGGGGACGGTCTATGCGTATCGATATCGTATCTTTATTTCCTGAGTTTTTTGATGCCTTTTTTAGTCATTCCATCATAAAACGGGCTATCGAAGCAGAACGATTGTCTATGGGTGTAACTAACCCTCGAGACTTTAGTCATAATAAACATGGTCAAGTTGATGATACACCGTATGGTGGTGGGGCTGGTATGCTCATGATGGCGCCTCCCATATTTGAAGCGGTGGAATCTGTTATTGTCCAATATGACAATACGCTTAACAGTACCTATACTACTGATGAGATGTGTGATGAAATGAGTCTTATTGGTAATCCTAGTGAAAGTATACGACGTCGTATTATTTTCATGGGTCCTACAGGCCAGCCTTTCACACAGGAGAAGGCTCGTGAACTAGCTACATACGATCAAATAGTCCTCATTTGTGGTCATTATGAAGGTGTAGACTACCGTGTAGAGGAACATTTAGTAGATGAAACGATTTCTATTGGTGATTATGTATTAACTGGTGGTGAGTTGCCAGCTATGGTTGTAGCCGATGCAGTAGCTCGCATGATTCCAGGTGTACTAGGTGCAGCGAGTGGGGCACAGGAGGATTCTTTTTATGAACCTTTGTTAGAATGCCCTCAATATACAAAGCCCCCTGAATTTAGAGGCTGGTCTGTACCAGATGTATTGAGAAGTGGTCATCATAAAAATATTGCTACTTGGCGTCAAAAAGAAGCACTTAAAAGAACTCGGTTGTTACGTCCAGATTTATTAGAACGTCCATTAACAAAAGAAGAGATTAAGCTTTTAAAAGAGATAGTTGAGGAAGAGTCTGTAAGACTTAAAGGTGAAGAATGAAAGCGTTAGTATTAGGCGCCACTGGTGCAGTCGGTAGTCATATTGTAGACATTTTAATTGATAATCATGAGATTCAAGACATTCATGTATTTGTACGTCGTCCAGTAACATATACATCTCCAAAGGTAACAGTTCATATTGTTAATTTTGATGAACCTCGTGAATGGGCACACTTAGTGACAGGGGATATTTTATTCTCTGCTATGGGTACAAACCGTAAACAAGCGGGCTCTAAAGAAGCACAATGGACCGTAGATTATACGTATCAGTATGAAATGGCACGCATTGCAGCTCAAAATGGTGTGAAAAAATATGGTTTAGTATCCTCTTTGGGAGCAAATCCAAAGTCTCCATTCTTCTATATGTCCATGAAAGGACAATTGGAAGAGGTTATTTTAGAGTTGCCCTTTGAAGCGATTGTTATTGCTCGTCCAGCTACATTGATTCGAGAAGAACCTAAGTTGGTAGAACGCATTAGCTGTGCTGTATTTGGTGTTATCAACAAAGCTCATATATTAATGAGCCAAGAACCCGTAAAGACGGTTGACGTAGCAAATGTCCTTGTAAAAGCTACAATAGGGCAGCAGTATGGTATTTCCATTATTGAAAATGAAACGATTCATGAGCGGATAGGCTATTTTAAAGCTTAATTTCATTAAATCCCGTTTTGGAGAGGGAATAGGCCGAGATCCATATGATTTTGCCTATTCGAGCGAGGTTATGTATGGAGTTTAATTGTTGTGATGTCCTTGAGGTACAGGGCAGTCGTTATGTAATAACTGAAAAAATTAAATATAATGAGATTATTCCAAAAGCAGATCAGGAACAGGCCTATAAAGCTAAGCCGTCAATGCAAAAATCACCTGGAGATTATTGGCACGAATATGGTCTCGAGGATGTTGAGGGGTCCGATAAAATATGGGTTACCATTGAATACAATGATAATGAATGGTGCACTGTATCTAGAACATCTTATCGCAAACGAGCGCCGAAGGGTTTTACGTTACATCAAATCGGTTTGGAAAAGGTTGTAGCTGTAGATGGTGATAGTGGTGCTTCTGTAGGTGACCGGGCTGGCTACAAGGAATACCAATTGCCTTGTGAAGGCGGTGCTAGTGTATTCTTTGAAGAAAACTGGTTTAAAG
>CADFKY010000189.1 GCA_902834965.1 Veillonellaceae bacterium | reverse complement strand
CATCTAAAACAGAGACTGCCTTCGCAGCCGCATAAGCCAATGCAATTGGCTCAGTGCACCCGAAGGCAGGACGCATCTCTGATTGTAATAAGGAAATATAATCCATCTTATACTTCCGCAATAATTTCCACTTCTACCAAAGCACCCAATGGAAGATCTTTTACTGCTACGCAAGAACGAGCTGGTTTAGAAGTGAAGTATTTAGCATACACTTCGTTAAATGCTTTGAAATCAGCGATATCAGCCAAGAAACAAGTAGTTTTAATAACTTCAGAGAAGTCAGAACCTGCTGCAGCCAATACAGCATCAATGTTTTTGCATACTTGTTCAGTTTGCTCTACGATACCGCTTGCAACAATGGAACCAGTTGCAGGATCGAGTGGAATTTGACCAGAAGCGAATAATAAACCGCCTACTACTTTAGCTTGAGAGTAAGGACCTACTGCTGCTGGAGCTTTGTCTGTGTGAATTGTGTTCATAATAATTCTCCTTTAAAATATAATTGAAAATAATATAAATTATTCTAATGCCGCCATACTCACATTAGTAATTACCTTGTAAATGACATACTTCGTGAAAGCATATCTATAACAAATTATTTAATAGATTTGAAGGCATTGTCAAATATCGTTTTGAAATAATCCCGTTGTACATCAGTTGTTACACCTACGTATAGTACCGGTTTGCCTGGTTTTAACACAAATGCAGCATTTGCATAAAGCGGAGTTTGTACATTTCCATCCGCATATAACAAGCGAGAACTTGCTGCATAAGTTTGATATTTAGTGCCTGCCACAGGATGTACTTGTTCCGCATTTTCTACGGTAAGCGTTCTAGGTTTTATAAGCAGTTCACCTGACCGAGTCTTAAGATTAGCATAGCGTTTCGGATCATTTAAAGGTACTACAGTTGTAGTTGTGGGAATTTGCTTGTTAATAGCACCTAACATGAGTTGTTCTGTAACAGGGTCAATTTGGCCTTTATCAAGAGCTGCCATTGCAGCCACAAACATAGGGTCATTAGCCTTATCTTTAGCTACTTTTTGCGCTATTTGTTTAACATCTACAGCTACTACTAACGCATCCTTTTGACCTGTTTTGTCAGCACCTTTTAATTGGTATACGTCAAAAGTAGTGCCAAAGTTTTGAAGAAGCTCCTTGGCCATCATATTTGCCATTGAAGATTTTGAAGGATTCTCATTCAATTGTTTTTCTACAAAATCACGTGTATTTGTTTTAGATGCAGAAACAACATTTACATTGTTAGGCACTACCATAGAACCTGCAATAGTTTGCACATCCTTAGCGAAACCTACGCCAGATACAGTACCTAATAAACAGGCTGCACAAGCCAATACTTTCAAAGATTTCATATTATTTACCTCCCTTGAGAGATTGTGTTTGATACATATGATTCAACTCATTAGCCCAATAATCATAGCTAGAATCATCAGATGATAAAATCTGTAAGGATACACCTTTATCTGTAGGAACGGCATAACCAATCAAAGCATAAGAATTTCTAAAACCATCATAGCTAAGACCACCACGCAAATCGCCTGTTACAGCCGTACCATAACGTGTTTGAACAGGTTTATATCCTACATGAGTTGCATCTAGGCTCACTTGTTTTGCCATAAAGTCTACATAAGAACGGAGCTCTTCTTTACTTTTAGGAGATAAATTCTTTTCTGTAGCAAGCATTTTATCAACTACCCCCATAATGTGAGCAGGTAACTTGTCATTTAGCATCTTCAAATCTTTCGCTAATTTAGCACCTTCAATCGTATTGCCCTTCAAACCTTGTAATTGTTGTTGAGCCTTCTCTTTAGAGTAGGAATCTACATATTTAGAGATAGAGCTTTTTATTTTAGCTTTTTCTGCGTCTGGAGCCTTTTCTAAAATAGTTTTATTCATATTAATCACTTGATCTATAGCATTTTTAGAATAGTCTACAACGACTAACTGACCTACATGGTGACCTTGTTTATCCGTCCCTTGCAATTGATAGACGGAAAATCCATCTAACACATCGCCCTTCATAGGATCAACCTGTACCGGTGCTTGTAATTTTAAACTAGCATTAACAGCATCAACAGCCGCTTTATTTGCCACTGAAATTATTTGGCTTTGCTCA
>CADFKY010000188.1 GCA_902834965.1 Veillonellaceae bacterium | reverse complement strand
ATTTTCATTGTTATCATACCTATTCGGTATACCTTATATTTTACCATAATAAAAAGGCCCTCACCACAGGTGAAAGCCTTTTTACTATTTAACTGTATACGATTATTGCAATTCAGTAGTTTGAGTTGTTACTTCACGAGCCGTAGTAAATGCAGCTAGTTCTGCATCACCAGAACCAAGGATTACTTTGTTAGCTACTAGCGCGTTAGCCGCTGTTTTAGCATCTTGTAAAGTAATTCCAGCACGAGGAGCACTAATTGTGACTGATGTGCTTTTACCACCGACCGTAGAAAATGTAAGATATACAACGCGTTTTTCCGCCATGTGGGCGCCTCCTTTCACGTTTCATAAACAAGTTCTCAAATCTAGATAGAACGAGGCAATCGTTGGAATTATATAGTTCCTCTAAGATCAAATATGTCTATCTACGATTCATATCAATAAGGATGGGAATGTGTGGACTTGCGATTTCTATACCCTGTTACGACTATTTATAGGTATATAAAATCAGCAATAAGGATGTGTTTGGATCACCTACAAAAGTAATTAATCATTGTGATTAATGTCCTAAGGATACTTCATTGACGCGGACCACGTCGGACAAGCTGTGGTCATACAAGGCTGCCAGCGCATTACCAACGGTTTTCACATTATCGTCGGACGCTTCTTCTGCAACACGAGTATAGGTTACGTCTTTGTACTTCGGCGCATCTTCGGTGCCGATGTTAAAGCGCAATACCAATTTTGTGCGTTTAATGTTAGCCATCGTATCACCTCCTTTCACCCTCTTATATTCCTGAGGGCCCCTCTCGACAACCCCCTCTAGAGTAATTACGGTAATCATTGTGAAAGTTTGGGAACTACGGCTCTAACTCTGTACTTATGGAAGTAACTATATACTTCTTATACCAACTATATAACTTCAAAAGTAACTATATAGATTTCATTAAACTTCTAGCAGTATTAAAACAATAAGGTTCTTATAAATATAAAAAGACCTTTACTGTTCCTAGCTATATATAACTAGGAACAGTAAAGGTCTATAAACACTATAAAGGACCATTAGCAATAGTACCAGTATGTTAAAACACTTAAATTCAACACTATTCGGTTTTCAATGCCAACATAAAGTCATAGGCTTTAACGGCTGCTTCTGTATCCACAAAGTGTAATGGATTTAACATACGACAGAATTTAAAGAGACATTCGTGTTTACGTAAAACATCTTTCACATGTAATACAGTATCTCGAGCCGTACGAGCAGAGCTATAACCATTCATCATGGCATATAGGTAAGAAATCGGCAAATTATCTTCACGCAAGTAGCTGTGAACGAAGATCAGCAAATCCCAACCTTGCGCTGTTAATTCAGGCCAACGACGGCCATTTTCCCAATCTAACAAAGTAATCTTATCTGTATCAGGATCATAGGTAATATCTCTCATGGCAGGGCGCCCATGAGATAAACCATAGTCATGGAGTTGTCCCAATGTTTTACCAAAGATATAGAAGATATGAGTCACCATATCTTGTAAGCTATCATCATCAGGATGTTGAGCCGGCAATTCGCTATAATAGGTTAATGTTTTACCAGACCCTTCTGTAACGAAATAATGCTCTCTAAATCCAGCAATTACAGGCGCTACAGGTAGCTGTGTATTTATAAAGGATATTTTATAGAACTCATAATCAAAGGCAGCTCTAGGAGATGGTTTAATCCAACTAGAGCGGCGATTACTGATATCTTGCTTTACATAATAGGTTTTATCGTTAAACTCTACAGGAAAAACACGATGGTCTTTCTCTTGATCAATCATGCGATCGATATATTCTAATAACATATCATTCATTATGGCCTCCCCTTGTATAACACTCTACAACACTAATACTCCCATTTATACAGAATCTAAATTATTGAATACAAAACTCTCCATCTAGGCTAAGTAAGTGCACTCATTACACATAGCCTCATATTTGTTCATATCCATTCTTATTCAAATAGATTATATATCTCTATAATTAATTAAAAGTAACAACACATTAGTTGTTACTCATATAAGTGTATACAATTAATGTTTTTATTATACTACAATTATGACCTGATATCAAAAGAAAAACCCCCTAGCCTAAGCTAGGGGGTTCTTCTGGTAATTATGATAATA
>CADFKY010000187.1 GCA_902834965.1 Veillonellaceae bacterium | reverse complement strand
TGATCCACATAAGATAATAATTCTTTACCTAACATAGTGTCTCTCCTTACTAAAAGAACGACATTTGCTCTGGCTCAGGTTCTTTATGCAAAGCCTCTTGAGCAGCGCGATTTTTGTCATCAATAAATGGTTCTAGTGGTACACCTGTAGCCTTCAACAAATCTGGCAAGCTGTTAACGCCCTTAGCCTTAGCCGCCTCTAATACAACCTTAGCACATGTTTCTGCATCATCCAATGCGTAGTGATGTTTAAACTCAACCCCGATGTATGCAGCCATTGTGTTTAGCTTATGGTTTACTAAATCTGGCCATACAGCACGTGAAAGTTTCACCGTACATGCATAATCTAGCTCTGGCCAAGGAATTTTATAGTAATCTAGTGTAGCACGCAATACATTCATATCGAATTTTGCGTTGTGAGCTACCATGATATTGCCTTTTAAATGATTTTCGTAGATAGCATTCCACAATTGATCAAAGGTTTTCTCATGGATAACATCCTTTGGTTGAATGCCATGAATTTCAATGCATTCATCATCAAAGCTCATGAACGGTGGTTTTATAAGGCTGTACGCCTTTTTTGTAATCTGTCCATCCTTTACGGTAATAACCGCCAAGGAGCACGCACTATTTTTAAATTTATTAGCTGTTTCAAAGTCTAATGCAACAAAATCTAACATAGGACTCCTTTCAAATCTATATGTTTCTAAATTTATATATAAGAATTATATTCATTTTCTCCATTTATTATAGCATGAAACACTCTATAATCTACTATTCAACGGTGACTATTAGTCACCTCTTTCACATCAAATTTAATTGACAGATAGGCCCTCTGTATGTGAAAATTATTTAGATATATATGTAGTATGGAGGTTGCAAGATGGCAGATGACAGATTAATCGTTGCCCTTGATGTATCCACTATGGATGCGATGAAAGAAACCGTAACAGCCCTTGGTGATGCGGTTAGCTTTTACAAGGTCGGCATGGAGCTATTCTACGCCGAAGGAGAGCAAACAGTTCGCTATTTACAAGAGCAAAACAAACAAGTATTTCTTGATTTGAAATTGCATGATATTCCTAATACAGTAGCACATGGCGTATCTTCCCTAACACGTTTAGGTGCTAACTTGATCACTATGCATGGTCAAGGCGGTCCAGTTATGATGAAAGCCGCTGTAAAAGCGGCTCGTGAAACAGCTGAACAATTGGGTGTTGAACGTACAAAATTATTGGCAATCACTGTATTAACTAGTTTTGATGATGAAGCTTGGACTGCAACTGGTGGTCAATTACCGATTTCCGACCAAGTTATTCGTCTAGCGAAGCTCGCTAAAGAATGTGGCATGGATGGCGTTGTATGTTCCGCGTTAGAAGCTAAAATGATTCGCGAAGCATGTGGTGATGATTTCCTTATCGTAACACCTGGTATCCGCCCATCCTTTGCGGCAACAGACGACCAAAAACGTATTGCTACACCTGCTAGTGCATTACAAGATGGCGCGTCTCGCCTCGTTATTGGCCGCCCTATTACACAGGCTGAAAATCCTCGTGAAGCAGTTCGTTTAATTATTGAAGAAATGGAGAATGTATCCAAATGATGACAGAACAAGAAGTAAAACAATTACTTATCGACACTCACGCTATTTTAGAAGGTCACTTCCTTTTGACATCTGGACTCCACAGCCCAATGTACGTTGAAAAATTCAATGTATTGCAACATCCAAAATACACTGAAACTCTTTGTAAAGAATTAGCTGAACGCTTCCGCGATCAAAATGTAGAACTCGTTATCGGACCTATGACTGGTGGTATCTTACTAGCTCACGAAGTAGGTAAAGCCCTTGGCACACGCGCTATCTTCACAGAACGTGAAAAAGGTGTTATGACATTGCGCCGCGGCTTCAAAATCGAACCAGGTACACGCGTACTTATCGTTGAAGACATCGTAACTACTGGTGGTTCTGTACAAGAAGTAGTAAATGTTGTAAACCAATCCGGTGGTGAAATCGTAGGTGTAGGCCTTCTTGTTAACCGTTCTGGCGGTAAAGCAGAATTCGGCGTACCTCACGAAAAAGTACAAGCCTTACTTAACCTCGAAGTTCCTACATACAAACCTGAAGAATGCCCTCTTTGCAAAGACGGCGTAGCTATGACAGAACG
>CADFKY010000186.1 GCA_902834965.1 Veillonellaceae bacterium | reverse complement strand
CGCCATCAACAATAGCTTGACGTAAGAAGTCATAACCTTGCTCAGGGCCGTAACCACGGAATGTTTCTGCTTTGCCCATTTCTTGAACGGCCTTGCTCATAGCATCGATAATTGCTGGAACTAGTGGCAATGTAACATCGCCAATACCAAGACGAATAATATCTGCATCTGGATGAGCTGCTTGATAATCTGCAACCTTTTTAGCGATATTAGCAAATAAATAAGAACCTTGTAGGTTTAAATAGTTTTCATTAATATTAGCCATGATGACTCCTTTTTATAATCAGATTTCTCTATATATAGTAAATTATATAGAATAATGACGCAAGGATTTTCTATAGAATTTTTCTTTAATCTAAACAGTATAAGTACTTTTAATATAAAAGATTATAATATGGGGAATTTATTACTCGTAGTGAATAGTATAGTAAAAGCATAATAAATTTACATTAACTTTAGTTATTATTGATTTGAGGTGGGCGTTTCATCATTTACTCATAAAATTCTTGCTGATATAATTAATTTATAGTATAAATCTAACGGATATCACATATAAGCTAGTTATTCTTAATATTGGGGAAATTATTGATAAGGGAGAATAGAGATGTCTGATTGTAAGCAGTTTTATAACAATATTTGCAAAGAAATTAGTAGGAGCGATAAATTAAAAGACTTTGAAACAATATTTAGTGTTAAACAAGGCTCTAAAGACAAGAACGTAAAGCTTACAGAGGTGCAAAAATTTGCGGCAAACTTTTATAAAGCACCTATTATTAACTACAAAGGGCATGTAACAGGTAAATCAAAAGTCAATAATACTCGATATAGCGAAGTTATTGCAGATACACTTGTATCAAAAGGTTACATTAAAACATGGCTCGAATTAGAACCTTTAAGACCTAAACATTTTGATACAGGTCATAATCATTCTGAAAGTGTGGATATAAATAAGTTGCAGAGCAGTAATCGAAAAGAAGAAATCTTAGCAAAACTATTATTCTATCAACGTGACGTTAAGGATTTAGGTTATATTTTTGATTATCAAACACCGCTGAAAGCAAGTTTAAGTGATTCGTATGGCAAAATAGATCTTTTAGGTTATAACTCCAAAGATAAATGTTATTCAATAATTGAATTGAAATATCGTCCATCTGGGAGCGATGAAACTTTACTGCGATGTGTTTTAGAGGCGTATACATATTACAAATTATTTGATTTGAATCAGATAGAATCTGCTCAAGATCATAACGGTATAACTGAATTGAGAGCATTAAAGGATTATAAACATACTAAGAACGCTGAATTAGTAATTTTATTTGATGAGAAGTCTCGGGCTAAAGACGATGGCGGAGAAAACTTAAATTTAATGCTACGGATAGATTTGCCGAATAAAGATAAAGCAGATAAAACAAAGAAAGCAAATTATCCGTCTAAAACAGTTGAAAGCCAGCAGCATAAAGAGTGTCAAGATTTACTTAATTCCGATAAACGTAATTCTTTACGAACTTTGTGTGACAGAATCTTAGAACAAGAGCCTAAGTTGAAACAAATTCGATTTGTTGTATTACGTGCTGATACAGATAGTAAATCTTCTTATCCAACAAATATAAAAGGTTGGTCTAGAAAATTTGATCGATTATATCGAGCAGAAACATTGCTAACTATTTCTCGTAAAGGTTAAGTATGAATATAATTATCCATCGTGGTACTCATCAAATTGGTGGTAGTGCCATAGAAATTAGTACAGCAACTACTCGCATTATGCTGGATTTTGGTAATGAATTAAGTTTAGATGAAAAGTATACACCTATAAATCTGGATATAGACGGCGTTACAAAAGGGATAGCAGATTGTGATGGTATTATAATCTCTCATTATCATATGGATCACTTAGGACAACTAACCTCTGTACTTCCAGAAATCCCATTCTATATGGGAGAATTAAGTAAAGAAGTGGCTATGATAGCTGCTGAATATCAAGATAAAAACTTATACTTAAGATTATTAGGTGCAAATACATTTCGTGGAGGCGAAGCTTTTACTATTGGAAATATACATATTAGACCTCTTGTTATCGACCATAGTGCTGCTGATAGTTATATGTTTGTCATTGAAGCAGAAGGTAAACGTGTCTTATATACAGGTGATTTCCGGATGCATGGGTTGCGCCATCACGTATTAGA
>CADFKY010000185.1 GCA_902834965.1 Veillonellaceae bacterium | reverse complement strand
CTTAGGATAGTTAGACGAGGTTGGGCCTCTCTTCGTTTTTGAAGGGAGGGATAAGTCTATGAGTGATTATGAAATAATCATGCTCCTCTTACAAGTACTGGCTATTGTCATTGCTTTTGGAGCCTTAGTAGCCCTTATTTGCCTTACAAAAAGCAAATAGCCCTCCGTTACCGCATGGTAGCTAAGTAAACAGAAAGGCCATTTCCTAAGTATTTTGATTTTCGAGATGCGCCTGACGTTTCGACTCGTCTGACTATCTACTTATATTATAGGGATAAAGATATATATCGTCAAATGGTGATAAACCTTATAAATATCAATTAAAAGTACATTCTATATACTAAATTATAAATTTATTAATCATAGGCACAGTCTTGTTTGCATAGTATACTTATGCTAATAAGATTGTGCTTATTTTATTGAGAGTTGCAGTTCCCTATAGTTTTAGAGAGAGGTTTTTATGATTCAACGTATTTTGATGCTAGCCCTTGTGTTGCTAGCTTTCACCATGTCCACAGAGGCAATTACCTATCAAGAGTTGAAGACGTCACCACAGTTTAAGTTGGTTCATACTCGATCGATGAATGGTTCTATGGAGAGTGGTGGCTTGTATATCTATTTGAACACGTATTCTATTGAGGCCCTTCGCTATGCACCGCCACAGTATTCTTTGCGCGGGACCTACTATATTGTGATGGATACGTCTTATCAATCTACCATCGATGAGAGACAGCTCACCGTGGATTATGATACTAACTATTCGTTAGCGACCCTTATTCATTCGTCTCGTATAATGAATCCAAGTCCGTCTATGATGGCATTGATTGAAGCTAGTGAAAGTAAGTCTGGTTTGGCTATGACAGAGGTAGATGTGGCGAAGTATACCTTTGATGGGGCGACGAAGCCAATGCATTATGTGAACGATACGCGTAAGTTCCCACTTAATCGTAATAACACTATTATGTATGATATAGCGGATGCTATGTTTATGTCCGTGTATCAGCAGCATTTTGACGATATTGTGGTGCAGTGAGGTGGACGATGAAACGCATATATTTACTTTCACTATGGTTATTAGCCTGCCTCGTGTTGCCTATGAAAGGTCAAGCCGTATCACAGGGTGACTTATTAAATGCAGAGCGATTTGAGCACATCGATTCGAGTGCTGACTCTGGGCGAGGGGATGGAAAATATTTGGACCTTTCATCTGTTAAGTCTGTAACGGCACCGAATGGTCATCGTCGTATCGAAGCAGTCATCTATGTTTCTATGCCTGCTGCTAATATGATTCAAGGACTTTCAGTACAATACGATTACCAAATGGATCGTTCTTTGCGCCATTTGATTAATGATCATGATAAAAGTTTAAAACAAGGTAACAAGACGCCATATATCTCTATTTGGCGTGCAAAACAAGGAAACTCAGGTATCACTGGAACCGTTAATGATGGCGGTACCTATTACAATAATGGGCAGACTCGCCAACAACGTGTGTATGCAGAAAACCTAAAAGCTATGATTCTACCTGCTGAATTTGGTGACGAAAAATATAAATTGCCTAATTTGATGTATAAAAAAGCATATGGTATAGCTTATGACGATGAGACATAATAAATTATGGATAGTATTAGAATGGTCAGAATCGAGGATAGACTTAGATTGATGATTAAACTTATTTTTTTGTTTCTGTTAAAGTTTGTGCTTTTACTTATTTGGGGAGCCTCTATTTGGGGGATTTATACACTATTGTACGATCGATATGTATTAGAAGCATATCCATTAAGAGAGTATATCCCAGTGTTGATATTTTGCTTTGGGAATATTTGGGTTTTACCATGGGTAATTTTGTGGTATGAGAAACTATATCCAGCGTTTGATAAACCTCAAATATATTATAGAGTAAAAGCTTGGTTCTTTTCTTTAAAAGAACAATCTACTATGGGTATGTGTATATATAGTTGTATAGATTTTTTAATAAAGTTATGTCTAATAACGTATGGCACTATGGTTGTTTTAGCTTCCTTTATTTTGGCTGGTATTATATTGGTTCTGCCTCTGCTTATGATTATTAAATTGATACTTCATTAGCTTTTGAAAGCTTTTGAGTATGTATTTTGTATTTCTGACAAGGTCTTAACTTATTTACACAATGCAAAAGCCAAGCTATTCATATTTAGAAATAGCTTGGCTTTTATTA
>CADFKY010000184.1 GCA_902834965.1 Veillonellaceae bacterium | reverse complement strand
AAATCGCTGCAGGCGTACATATTATGCCTTTAAACGATATCGATACAACATTACACATCATTGACCACGTATAAGACGTCATAAAATGATTATAGAACACCTTTCCCACGGCCTCCAAAGCGAGCTAAGTCGTCCTTAGGGAAAGGTGTTTATTTTATTTAATAAGCCTAGAGAAAAAGAAAAAGGATGCAAATCATAGATTTGCATCCTTTATTCATACATTAGATTAATGGCTTATCTTTAATTTCTTTTGGTTTACGTGGGTATTGTTTAGGTGTTTTACCTGTTTTCTTAATGTACAAAATAGCTCGTTTATCATCCAAAGTTGGAAGTGTAACAGTGCGTACTTCTTCAATCTTAGCTTTCAATGTGCTAAGGGCTTTATTAGATTCGCCCACTTCTTCTTCGTAGATAGCGCCTTTTAAAGCAATTACGTAGCCACCTTCTTTTACATATGGTACCATCCATTCTAACAGAATAGGTAGTCTTGCTACTGCACGGCTCGTAGCAATATCGAAGCTTTCACGGTAATCTTGATGACTAAGATCCTCTGCACGGCCATGTAAAGTAGTACAGTTCGTCAATTGTAGCTCATCCATAATGGATTCAAGGAAGGTAAGACGTTTTTTCAAAGAATCAAACAACGTAACCTTTAGACTACGGTCGTAGATGGCCAATGGAATGCCCGGGAAACCAGCTCCAGTACCAACGTCAATAATGGACATACCAGATTTAATGATATGTGGGTCATAGCAGGAGAGGGAGTCGATCATGTGTTTAACCACAACCTCTTTCATGTCTGTAATACCCGTGAGGTTGAGATATTTATTTGTTTCAATCATGCGCGCATAATACACGTAAAAGTCTTTTGCTTGCTCTTCTGTACAAAGCAAACCAAATTGGCTCATTTGCTCCATCATATATGAAACAAATTCAGACTCAGGTGCAATAGGCACATCGTATTTTTCTTTCATAAGTACTCCTAATGAATTATCCGATATTTATATGCTAGTAAAAGTAATCGACACATAGCTAGAAAATCTCATGTCATATGGTAGATCATATTAACAATATATAAGTTATAAGAATAGTATTTCTTATTTCAAAGGCTATAAAACTCAAAAATTTGCGTTCTACGCCGTTTTTAATCTATTTTATATAAGTTTATATATAAAAACTTATATAACGACTATACAAGCGAAATATTTAAGTCATTTTTCTTTATATTATAGCATATTCTCAATTAATTCTCATTTAAACAGATATATTTCCTAAAAATACCATCTAAACATAGGGTAGAAGAGGTATTAACCAGTCATTATCATTTAAACAACAATATTGAGAAATCGGTCCATCTTTTTAACCTATTTTGTAAACCTTTTACAATATCTATTTTCAATTTCATCATTTATCTTTTCAGCAACTTCATTTCACAGTTTATTTCTAATTTATCACCATGAACTTTTCTTCACTTATAGATTGTTTTGTCTATTCTGAATGTACACCTAATATATTCTCCTGGTGTACATATTTTAATTATAGAATACTATGTATTTTATAAATATCCATATAAATATACATACTAGCTTTTTAATAATATGTATACAAAATTACATCTTGTTAAAATATATATCAAGGTATATACTTTTATTAACAAGGAGGTGATATGTATGACCACAGCAAAGCTATTTGAAAATGGCCGTAGCCAGGCTGTACGATTACCAAAGGAATTTCGATTTAATGGTGATGAAGTAATCATCAACAAAATAGGGAATGTAGTCTTACTTATGCCAAAAGATGATGAATGGGCAGGATTTGTAGCTGGTTTATCATTATTTACAGATGATTTTATGTGTAACGGACGGGAAGATATTGATCATCAGGAGCGTGAAGCCTTATGAAGTATATGTTAGATACTAATATATGTATTTATGCTATCAAACAAGAGCCAGAAGTTGTACTACAGAAAATATTGAAACATCATCCTTCAGATATATGTATTTCATCAATTACATATGCTGAACTAATGCATGGTGTAGAAAAAAGCCAATCAAAAGATAAAAATAGATTAGCTTTAACACTTTTATTATCACCTATACAGATTATTGATTTTGATAGTCACGCTGCTGAAGAGTATGGAAAAATAAAAGCTGATTTACAATCACAAGGAAAAATTATTGGTCCTATGGATTTACTCAT
>CADFKY010000183.1 GCA_902834965.1 Veillonellaceae bacterium | reverse complement strand
CCAAATGCAGTTGTAGTTAAACAAATCCCTAGAACAGCTGTAATAATCTTCTTTTTCATAATAAGCCTCCTATAGATACTTATATTTTAACAAATTCTATACATAGATTCTAGTGAAAGTATAAGAACTTACACATAAAGATACTAGCATTGTATAAAAGTCCGATGAACAATCAATGAATTTTACACAACTTAATTTAATGCTACTATCATAAAAGATTATTGTCAATATCAAGTCTAACTCATACTCTATAGGCACAAAATAGTTCTTACCTTTACATATCTTTAAGACTTAGAGAAACTCAATTATATAATTAACAGATACGAGGAACTTGATCTTCACCTAACAAATCGATTAAGCGAACACCACCAATAGCAGTTTGCAAACCAACCTTACCAATATTCTTATCTAATGTTTTGCCAATTAGCACCGATTCTTTACCTTCTTCAAAGCTGTGAAGAATAGATAGAACTTCATCTGTAACGGATGAATCTACTACGAGTACAACCTTTCCTTCATTTGCTAAATATAACGGATCATATCCCAAAATATCACAAACAGATTGTACTTCGGCGTGAATTGGTATAGCCGCTTCTTCTACCTTAATACCCACTTGGCTTTGATCTGCAATTTCCTTTAACACAGTACCTAGGCCACCTCGTGTAGGATCTCGCAATAGAGCCACTTGAGGTCCCACTTTATCGAGTACAGCATGAACCATGTTATTTAAAGGAGCACAGTCAGTTTTTAACGCATCAGATAGATCCAATCCAAATCGTTGTCCCATAACAGCAATAGAATGATCCCCTATTGCACCAGATAAGATGATATCCATACCAGGCTTCACACGATGTGGACCAATATCTATTCCTGTTGGAATCATACCAATTCCTGCAGTATTTATGTAGATTTTATCTACCTCGCCCTTTTTAACAACCTTAGTGTCTCCTGTAACAATTTGTACATTTGCAGCTTTAGCCATGTCTGACATGGTATGAAGAATTTCATCTAACTCATCAAAAGCTAATCCTTCTTCTAAGATGAGTCCACAACTCAAGTATTGTGGAATAGCACCATTCATAGCTAAATCATTCACTGTACCACATACAGCTAATTTACCAATATTTCCGCCAGGGAAAAACGCTGGTTGTACTACATAGGAATCTGTAGAGAACGCCATACGTCCTTCTGTAACGGGAAATTGAGCACCATCGTGTAAAGGAGCTAATAAATCATTTGTAAAATATTTCAAAATAAAACGCTCGGTCAACTCATGACTAAATCGACCACCGTTTCCATGGACTAAGCGAACTCGCTCCATATTAATCCTCCCACGTCGATCCACCACTGGAATAACCATATTTATACCATGCAGCACAACTACCTTCTACAGATACCATGCAGGCACCAACTGGATGGTCAGCAGTACAACTTTTACCAAACAATGGACATTCACTCGGTTTAATAAGACCTTGCAATACACGGCCACATTGACAACCCTTCGGATCAAGAGAAGGTCGTTCAAGATGGATAGGTAATGCACGTTCTACATCATAGGCTGCATATTCGTCCTTCAATCTTAAACCAGAATTTGGAATGACACCTATACCACGCCACGCATCATCACATACATCATATACCTCTTTGATCATCGCTTGCGCTACGGGATTACCCTTCTGCATAACTACAGAATGATATGTATTGCCTACTATAAAATTACTAGTTTTTCGTTGCTCTAAAATATTTGCTATAGCAGATAAAATTTCAAGTCCATCAAAACCAGCAATACATGATGGTATGTGATATTCTTCAGGTAAGAATTGATATGGTTCTTCTCCGATAATAACACTCACATGACCCGGCAAAATAAAACCATCAATATGACCTTCTTGTTTATCTAATAAAGCTCGCAATGCAGGAGGCACTAATTTATGAGATACAAGGAAGAAAACGTTCTTCAAGCCTGCTGCATGAACTGCTTTTACAGTTGCACAAATAACGGCAATAGTCGTTTCAAAACCTATGGCTAAAAATACGATTTTCTTTTCCGGATATTTCTTACTAAGTTCTACTACCTCTAAAGGCGTATAAATTACATGGATATGCGCGCCCTTTGTTTGAGCTTCACTAAGACTACTATAACTACCGGGCACCTTTAACATATCCCCAAAGGTTGCAATAATAACATCATCACGTTCAGCAT
>CADFKY010000182.1 GCA_902834965.1 Veillonellaceae bacterium | reverse complement strand
TCACTGCGACCCATAATTTCAAGTTTACCTGTGAGAACGACGATTTCGCCTTCCATTTGGTTGCCTGCTGCTTCAACAACATCTACAGTCATCTTAAGTCCTGCCGCTGTTAAACCTTCAATGATCTCTACATGAGCAGGATCTTGACGGTATTCAACGATACTATCTGCCATTGTAGGACCAATCTCTTCTACTGCAACGAGTTCTTCCTTAGTAATAGTCATGAATCGTTCCATAGATTTCACAACACTTGCAATTGTTCCGGCTGCCTTAGATCCAATTAGGCGAATACCGAGGCCATACAATACGCGGTCTAATCCACGAGTTTTAGAGTCTGCGATGGCTTTCACCAAATTCTCTGCAGATTTCTTACCCATCCGATCCATAGTAACTAATTGATCTACTGTTAAATGATATAAATCAACAACATTGGTGATTAATTTGTTATTGATTAGGTTTTCTACAATGCTAGGCCCGAGACCATCGATATTCATAGCATCGCGAGATGCAAAATGAATAATTTGTTCCTTTTCAATGGCAGGACAATGTTTATTCGTACAACGAACAGCGGCTTCACCTTCACGTCGAACTGTAGGCGATTCGCATACAGGACATGTATTAGGAATTGTGAAAGGCACTTCAGAACCAGTTCGTTTTTCTGGGACTACGCGGATAACCTCTGGAATAATCTCGGCTGCCTTGTGAATGATGACATGGTCACCAATACGAATATCTTTTTCATTGATGAAGTCTTGATTATGTAATGTAACACGACTTACATTCGTACCGGATACAAATACGGATTCCAACTCGCCTGTTGGCGTAAGAACACCTGTACGCCCTACATTGATAGTGATATCCTTAAGAACGGTTTCCACCTCTTCTGGAGGATATTTGTACGCTGTTGCCCATTTAGGGTCCTTAGCAGTACTGCCAAGTACCTCTTGATCATCAAAACTATTAACCTTAATTACCATACCGTCTGTGTCGTAAGGCAACTCATGACGCTTTTCACCCCAATAATTAATAGCCTCGATTACCTCGTCAATTGTTACACAAACGCGATAATGAGGATTTACAGAAAACTTAAACGTTTCTAAGCTTTGTAATAATTCCTCTTGGCTATGAATATTGGCACCCACTTCAGAACCGATTGCGTAGGCAAAGAATGCTAAATTACGACTAGCCGTAATCGCTGGATCTTGTTGACGTAAAGAACCTGCTGCTGCATTGCGAGGATTTACAAAGGTTGGTAAGCCCTCTTCATCACGTTCTTCATTAATGCGTTTAAATTCGCTATGAGGCATGTAGGCTTCACCGCGAACCTCGATAAATTCAGGTGCATTTTCGAGGTATAAAGGAATGGATTTAATAGTCCGCACATTGGCTGTAACATCTTCGCCAACGCGACCATCACCACGTGTTACAGCACGTACAAACATGCCATTTTCATAATGCAAATTGACAGCTAAGCCATCGATTTTAAGCTCTACTACATAAGCAGAAGGCTTATGACCCAATTCCTTTTCTACACGATTCGCGAACGCACGCACTTCATCAGCACTGAATACATTAGATAAGCTCAACATAGGGCGCCCATGAACGACCTTTTCAAAGGAGCCTTCCACCTTCATACCCACCCGTTGTGTTGGAGAAGAAGGCACAATATATTCAGGATGAGCTGTTTCTAAATCAACGAGCTCTCGATATTTTTTATCGTATTCAAAGTCGCTCATTGTAGGAGCATCTTTTACGTAGTACAAATACTGCGCATGAGTTAGCTCTTGTTGTAACTCTTTAATTCTATCTTTCGGATTCATATTACATCCCTTTTACAGTGCAGTAACACTCTATACGTTCCTTACAAGTAAGGTAAAGAGGTTAACTGCCATACACAAATTTTATCCCTTCTTAACAGGTGCAAATTTTGCCATTACTACACGTACACCTTGTGTGGGGAATTCAATAGTCAGCTTCATACCAGCCCCTTCGCCGGCAACATTGATGACTTTACCATTGCCCCACTTACTATGAATAGCCGTATCACCAACCTTCCAATCGGCAATTACTTCATTGCGAACGATTGGCTTTGTAACGGGTCGGCTTGTGACACTCATATGTTGCGGCACATGACGTTTAATATCATCAGGTACTTTACGCTTAGCACGCAAACCGTCTACTAACTCTTCTGGAATTTCATCGATAAAACGAGATGGTAAATAGCTGCTAG
>CADFKY010000181.1 GCA_902834965.1 Veillonellaceae bacterium | reverse complement strand
CCCCTAACCTTATATCCCCTCAACTCATTCGTACTTTCAAAGAACGGCTAAAATGAGTATAATATATTGTACGATATATTTTGTATTTTGAATAAATATGTTATATGTGATTTAGTACATATAGTATAATTATAGAGCTCACATCTAAGACTGTCAATTTAACGATAGATAATAGCTATATCTCATTTTTGAAAGTAAGGAAGTTGTACCATGAGCCGTTGTTTAGTTATCATAAATCCTGTATCAGGTGGCGGTGCGGCACGTCGCTATGCCCTCGATTTACAATGGAAATTGAGCACCTTGTTTGAAACGATTGAGGTCAAATTCACTACTGGTGAAGGCGATGCTACACGTTTCGCAAAGGATGCTTGCGAACGCGGATTCGATGCTGTGTTCTGCATGGGCGGTGACGGCACCGTAAATGAAACCGTTAACGGTATTGCCCAAGGTGGCTTTAAATCTACCTTTGGTTTCATTCCTGTTGGTACTGTAAACGATATGTCTCGTGCCCTTGGTATTCATCAGAATCCAACACAAGCGATCAAACGAATTGATATCAATCAAACACGTACCATTGATATCGGTCGTTGTAACGACAGATATTTCTGCAATAATATCGCAGCCGGTGTTATTCCAAAGGTAATCGAAGAGGTTACCCCAAAGGAAAAGAGCATCTTAGGCCCTCTAGCCTACTTCTTACGCGCAGGGCAAGCCTTATTTACAACAAAGGACTACACATACCGCATCAAAACAGAGAATGACGATTTTATCTGTAAATCCCCACTCGTTCTTGCATTGCTCACCAATGTAGTATCTAGCTTTGAACGCTTCATGCCGGAAGCATCTGTAGATGATGGTTATATGCGCATCATAATATTCAAGGAATACTTCATCCTCGATATACTCAGCGTATTGCCACTTATCATTAGTGGTGCCATCTACAACTCCCGTTATACAACAACACTAACCGTGAAAAAGGCTCATATTGAGTTATTATCTAATATCGGTGATTTACCTACTAATATGGATGGCGACCAAGGCCCATCCATGCCAGTAGATATCGAAGTATTGCCACGGGTTCTAAAAGTATTTGCCCCAGCAAAACACAAAAAGAAAAAGGCTTTGAATTTGCCTATACTACCACATATTTAATAAATTGTAGAGAAATCTACAGGACAAAACTATATAACAATCTATAACATAAAAGCTCTCTATTCAAGAATAGAGAGCTTTTTTATGTTCATTACCTTATAAGAAATACCTACCTAGTCCCTGCATATTTCTCATGCATAGCACTAAGTTAAGCATATACTTACAAGGCTAGTCTATGCTGATAGCATCATGCAAACGGAAGCTATAGATATAACATGCTTTCACAGGCATCCCTGTCAATCGCTGCAAGGCCTCTTTATAGAGATCCATTTGTATTTTATAACGCTTGATGAGGTCTTCCCCAGATTTGACGCGGTCCGTCTTGTAATCTACAAGAACCCACTCACCATCTTCTTCAAAGGCAGTATCGATAATACCTTGGAGGAATAGATTTTCGCCGTCCTCTAAGGTATCGTATACGCGTTTCCCTTCCAAAAGCATACTGAATGGCAATTCACGTTCTATGCGCTTCGCATTGATCAGACGCTTCCCAAGGTCAGAACTAAAGAATTTATATAAACTTGTATCGCTTAATAGATTTCGTTCTTCCTCTGTGAAAGTCCCTTTCGTTACAAGTGCATCAAGCTCTTTCGTTAAAGAAGCTTGGGTATACTGCGCAAGAGGAAGCCACTGCATGGCCTCGTGCATCAAGGTACCCCATTGAGCCCCCGTCAACACATCTTCTTCGGACTGCAGTGCTTGCGGCTTACGACCGAATACGGAGTTCGCCAATTCGTCGGATGAAACAGTTACATCTGAAGCCTCCGTAATTGGTAAACCAGCAACATTGGTATTCTTCGCCTCAACATTTGCAGATGATTTTGGATCTAGCTTAATAGCTTGACCTAAGATTGCATCTGAAACGGCTCGTTTAACCCCTGTATCTACCGTTACAATTGGTTCGTTTAGGGTATCAATAGTGCCTGCTTCAATTTCACGTTCTTGGAATCGTCGTTTCAATTCACTGACGGAAATCTTAGCCGTGCGTCGCGTAGCATCGCTGTATGGATAGGTATAGTTGAATCGGTCTTCGATTTCCTGTGGCAATTCTACAGCATTAACTGCTTTCAACTCGCGTACCTTATTGATGGT
>CADFKY010000180.1 GCA_902834965.1 Veillonellaceae bacterium | reverse complement strand
GTAACTACCTTATCAAAGTTCAATGTTTCTACAAATGAACTTATAATGGCAGAGCCACCTTCAACTAATAATGAAGTATAACCAAAATCGCCCAACTTCGTAAGAATATCATCAATAGATAGTTTTTTAATATCTATTACGATATCTGTACTTTTACTTTTACGAGTAGATACTGATTCAACAACAGTAACAAGAGCCCCTACTTGTTCCAGCGCCTGTATTCGTTCTTTAGGACAACCTTTCGATACAAATATATGTACCTTGCGAGTATCTACTTCAAATATATGACTTGTGGTAGGTGTTCTACCTAGACTATCTAAGATGATTACATCAGGCTGATGAACATGAATCGGTTTATCAAGTATGCTTGTATCTAATAAAGCTTCTGATAATTCAGTATCAGTTAAACGACAGTTTAATTGAGGATTATCGGCCAAAATTGTGCCAATGCCAACGAGCATGGCATCATGAGTAGCACGCAGTATATGTCCATCTCGGCGGGAGGACTCATTCGTAATCCATTGGGATTGACCAGTAAAAGTGGCAATCTTACCATCAAGGGACATAGCACTTTTAATAGTTACAAAAGGTTTACCTGTCTGTATATATGTAAAGAAATGCTCATTTAGTTCAGCACATTCCTCACTACATACGGGGCAAACAACCTCTATGCCTGCTTCACGGAGTAAATCCATACCCTTTCCCGATACTAGTGGATTAGGATCTGTACTACCTACAACGACCTTAGCTATGCCAGCCTCGATAATACGCAGCGCACAAGGTGGAGTTTTACCATAATGAGAGCATGGCTCTAAGGTTACATATAAAGTAGCACCTTTAGCATTATCACCTGCTTGGTTTAAGGCATGAACCTCAGCATGAGCCGTACCAGCCTTTTGATGATAACCTTCACCGATTATTGTATTGTCTTTAACCACTATGGCACCCACCAAAGGATTTGGCGAGGTGTGACCTGTGGCTAATTTTGCCAGTGCAATGGCGCGTTTCATATATGCTACGTCATCCACCATATCACCTCAATAAAAAAAGGACTATATACATAGTCCTTGGGTAATCATAATTGCGCACAACAAATGTGCCTCGTCTTTTCTCATCCAGACTGTACTGTCGGTATCGGAATTGCACCGATTCATACCCATAAGGTTCGCGGACTATACCGCCGGTAAGGAATTTCACCTGTCCCCAAAGACTCATCTATTTTCTTTATGAATTAATAGTAACACTTTTATTAGTGTTATGCAAGAAGTATAGTTTTATACTGAGAAATATTATTAAATAAATCATGATATTTATATTTATCATATGTATTCTCTTTTTTTATTTATAAATGTGATTTAAGTTTTTAAGATTAAAACTCTATAAACTATGTATACAAAAGTTGGTGATTTATATCACATATTTACAATATGAATAGGACTATTATGAAATATATAGTTTAAATAACTATATTATATTGATATTAATTATTAAATTAAGGTGATAATATGGCAAAAAAAAGAATTTCTGATGTACTCATAGATGTCTTAGCTAGTGCTGGCATTGAACGTATTTATGGTATCACAGGCGATAGTTTAAACTCTGTAAATGATAGTTTACGCCGTAATGGTAAGATCGCCTTTGAACATGTACGTCATGAAGAAACAGCAGCCTTTGCTGCAGGTGCAGAAGCATCCTTAACTCATAAATTAACTGTATGTGCTGGTAGTTCTGGCCCTGGTAACTTACATTTGATTAATGGTCTCTTTGATTGCCACCGCAATCGTGTTCCAGTATTGGCTATTGCCTCCCACATTCCTCAATCTGAAGTAGGGTTAAATTATTTCCAAGAAACACATCCTGAAAACTTGTTTAAAGAATGCTCTTGTTTCTGTGAACTTGTATCCAATCCTAAACAAATGCCTGAAATTCTATTCCGTGCTATGAATGCAGCTGTAGGCAATCAAGATGTTGCTGTTATCGTTCTTCCTGGGGACGTTGCAGTTATGGAAATGGAAATTGATGAGTTACCTGTTTGGACTCCTCCTCGTTTACCTCATATCGTGCCACAACGCGACGATATTGAAGAAATGGCCGCTCATTTAGAAACTGGTAAACGTATTACTCTCTTCTGTGGTGCAGGCTGTGAAGGTGCTCATGACGAAGTCGTTGAATTAGCAAAACGCTTACAAGCACCAGTAGTACACGCTTTCAGAGGTAAAGAATGGGTTGAATGGGATAACCCATATGATGTTGGTATGAC
>CADFKY010000179.1 GCA_902834965.1 Veillonellaceae bacterium | reverse complement strand
CTCAAGTAGGTAAAGATATCTTTGAACGGTTCGGCATGAATGGTATTGAAGTAACTGAAGATGTATTTGAAGGTCCAAATTCCTTAGCTTTCCAAGAAGCAGAAAATCGTCTTCATACTATCAAAGCGGTTATGGTTGCTACATTTAGTGACTATCCATTGAAGTAATTTCATCTCCCTAGAAGGTGATGTATGGTATAGTTTGTTTCCTATTTATAATAGCTGAGGGGCTATATAAATAGGCGTGAGTCACCGATAGGTGAGAATTGAGGTTTACTATGGCACCTTATAAAGTATTTATTGTCGGTCATGAAGGTACGACAGGTTTAAGAATTCATGAACGGTTATCTGATAGAAAAGATATAGAATTATTGGCTACTACTGATGAGGATCGTAAAAATGTAGAGGCTATTAAAGCGGTAGCTAAAGAGGCAGATATTGTATTTCTCTGCTTGCCTGATGCGGCATCTAAAGAAATTATGGCGGCCATCGGTGAGCTACCTTGTAAGGTAATTGATACATCCACTGCATTTAGAACTGCTGATGATTGGGCCTATGGGTTCCCAGAACTTGGTGCTGAATACAAAACGGCTATTGCCACAGGAAAACATATTGCCAACCCAGGCTGTCATGCGAGCGGCATGATTGCTTGTATTGCGCCTCTTGTAAAAGCAGGTCTTGTGCCAACAGATTATCCTTTCACTATTACATCCTTAACAGGCTATAGTGGGGGCGGTAAAAAGATGATTGGCCAATATGAAAGTAATCCAAAGGATTATTTTCTCTATGCACCGCGTCAATATGGTCTAAGTCAACAACATAAGCATTTGCCAGAGGTTCAACATGTTTGTGGTCTTAGTGAAGCACCTATTTTTATCCCTATCGTTGATGACTATTATTCCGGTATGGAAGTTACCGTAGGTATCCATAGTCGTTTATGTCAAAAGCCGGTTAGTATCGATAAAGTACAACAGGCATTGGAAGACTTTTACAAAGATAGCACAGTCGTTACTGTCGTACCATTTACTGAGAACAGCAATACTGGTTTGTTAAATGCTAATCAATTGAGCAATACAGATAGCATGAAAATCTATGTAACTGGTAATGATGAACGCATCATGGTTAATGCCATTTTCGATAATTTAGGTAAAGGTGCATCTGGTGCAGCCGTTCAATGCATGAACATCGCATTAGGCTTACCAGAGGATACAGGCCTAGTATTAGGTTAGAGAGGAAACTATGAAGGACGTAACAAATGCATTGCGGGCGCATATCCTAACTGCGGCCGTTCCATATATTAAACAATATACCGATCAATACGTTGTCGTTAAATATGGCGGTAATGCCATGATTGATGAAGAATTGAAAAAATCCGTTATGAAGGATTTACTATTACTCCAATTAGTAGGGGTGAAAGTTGTCCTCGTTCATGGCGGTGGTCCAGCCATTAATAGTACATTGGATGCTATGCAAATTGAATCACATTTTGCAAATGGCTTGCGCGTCACTGATGAAGCGACAATGGATGTGGTACAAATGGTATTAGCCGGTAAGGTTAATAAAGGACTCGTAGCAGACTTAACAGATCTCGGCGGTAAAGCTGTGGGACTCTGCGGTGTAGATGGCAATATGATTCAAGTTCATAAGCAAAATGATGAGCTTGGGTACGTAGGTTCCATAGATACTATCGATACAAGCATTATTGATGATGTTATCAGCCGAGGCTATATTCCTGTTATTTCCTCCATTGGTATGGGGGCTGATGGCAAGACATATAATATTAATGCCGATACGGTGGCAGCAAAAATTGCAGGTGCTTTAAAGGCAGAAACAATGGTTGCCATGACCAATATTGATGGTGTGTTACGAGATGTACATGATCCTGAATCTCTCATTTCTAAAATTACCATGGCAGAGGCGGATCAATTAAAGGCAGATGGTGTTATTGCAGGCGGTATGATTCCTAAAGTGGATTGCTGCTTAGAGGCCATCAAATCAGGAGCTCAAAAGGTATTTATCATCAATGGTGAAATCCCACATGCTATTCTTATTGAGTTATTGACTGATGAAGGTCTTGGCACAATGTTTGTAAAGTAATATAGTAGGTATGGCGATGGTAATCATTTATTACCATCGTTACCTTTCATATAGATAGACGACGGCACGACCGTACGTTTGGAGGATGTAATGAGTAATACAATCGATTTTGAACAACAAGATAAAGAATATATAGCCAATACGTATGGCCGGTTTAACGTATGTTTTGAAAA
>CADFKY010000178.1 GCA_902834965.1 Veillonellaceae bacterium | reverse complement strand
ACCACGGAGAAACCATATTTAGTTAATTCTTCACGAAGTACCTTCGTAGATTCACCAGACCAACCGTAGGTACCAAATACGGCAGCCTTTTTATTTTTAAACTTCAATTCACGCAAGAAGTCGAGCCAACCAGCTACAGAAGAGATAACACTATTCCCTACTGTCGGAGAACCAACGGCAATCGCTTTTGATTTGAATACTTCTGTCATAATGTCGTTTTTATTTGTTTTACTGATGTTAAAGATCTTAACCCGTGTATCAGGAGATTGTTTAGCAATCTCATCAGCAATTTTATGGGCTAATTTCTTTGTACCATCCCACATAGTGTCATATACGACTGTAATTTGGTCTTCTTGGTATGCTTGAGACCACTCATAGTATTTCTCTACGATTTGCAATGGGTTTTCACGCCAAATTGCACCATGGCTAGTAGCGATAATATCAATTGGCAAGTTGAGCTTTTGAATTTCTTCAACCTTAGCTTTTACCAATGGAGAGAATGGATTCAAAATATTGGCGTAATATTTCATCGCCTCTGCCCATAGACGACATTGATCAGCCTTATCGGCCCACAATTCTTCTACCGCAAAATGTTGTCCGAACGCATCGTTAGAGAACAAAATATTGTCGCCAGTCATGTACGTTGCCATAGAGTCAGGCCAATGGAGCATGCGCATTTCTACGAATACCAAAGATTTACCGTTGCCGATATCTACAGAATCACCTGTCTTCACAGTTTTAAAATTCCATTCTGGATGATGATATTGACCAACCAAGGATTTAACGGCATTTTCTGTGCAGTAAATCGGCGTATTAGGGATTTTTTCCATCAAAGCTGGCAAGGAACCGCTGTGATCGACTTCGCCGTGATTACATACGATGAAATCAATCTTGTTTAGATCAATTTCAGATTCCAAATTATCAATAAACTCTGAGGAATGAGGTTTCCATACGGTATCGATGAGGACGGTTTTCTCCTCTTCAATCAAGTACGCATTTTGACTAGATCCATTATTAATACTGTAATCAGAACCGTGGAATTCTTGTAATTCCCAATCAATTTTACCAACCCAAGATACGTTATTTTTTATATGCTTTCTCATAATAACCTCCATAATTCTTGTGAAAGTCTTTCACAATTAACAATATGTATGGCCTATGTGGTATCTGTGTATATGTACCTATCTATATACCTATGCATATATCACAACTCGGTCATTAACTATGGTTTTATTATAACCATATCGCATAGTTAAGTCTGTACCTGTAGGTACAGATTTGATAATTATTCTAAAAAACCACTCAAGGGTGATCAAATACTTTATATTAGTATACCATTGATACACCATGAGTGGTTAGAAGCATATACAGTTTTAATAGCGGGTTGTTTATTATCTAGCTTAAATAAGCTAGGATAACGTCCGATTATTTATTCTCAGACTTAGATAATCCTGGGATAGCTTTATAGATATATAACGCAATATATCCATCAACCATGCTATGAATGATAGTACCACCGCCTACAAGAACGAATACAACGTAGATAAGATCAATATTAGGCATCGTAGTTGTCGTATAGAATAATAGGCACGCAAGCACTTCACCAATAGCGTGAACGATAGCACAAGCAAGGTTGAAAGCAGCAAAGGATAAGGCTCCTGTTAAGACACCTGGATGATGTTTTATATAATAAGCACCCATCAAGGCAAAGATGATATGAGATGCAGCGCGCATGACGATAACGATAGGGAAGCCAGCTACAAAGAAACCTAGCGTAGAGCCGATAACAACACAAGCAGCCATCTTACGAGACAAGAACATGGCTAGGAATATAGGTACATGACTAGCCAATGTATACGAAGCCGGTGGAATGACAACTTTCAGAGGCATCATAATAGGAATCATGATGGCTAATGCCATCAACAAAGCAGTAATGGTTAAATTTCGATACATGGAAGAATTCATAAAGGCCTCCTTGGAAATGTTTTGCCCACTGATTACATCTACAATATTCTAATGCATAAGTTTTTAATATATTAAATACAGACTACAAATATCGTTAATTTCCTACACTTCCCCACAAGTTAAGGATGACAACACCAACTACAATAAGACCTATCCCCAAAATAGTGTACATATTATAGCCCTCACTAAAGATAAAGACAGAAATGAGTGCTGTCACCACTAGACCTACGCCAGACCAGGTAGCATAGGTAACACTAAGAGGAATATATTTCAGTACATGCGTCAATGTATAGAAAGATCCTACATAGCCACATACGCA
>CADFKY010000177.1 GCA_902834965.1 Veillonellaceae bacterium | reverse complement strand
TCCTCGAGTAGGACTCGAACCTACGACCGATCGGTTAACAGCCGATTGCTCTACCGACTGAGCTATCGAGGAATGGTACGATTGTTATTATATGTTAGTTTAATTATAAAAGCAAGCATTTTTTTTAGAACACTATAAAATAGATATTGTCAATTATGACTAAAAGACATAACTTTATAAATAAAATTAGTCATCAATAATTTTGATGAGAGAGTCATTAAAATTAATAAAATCTATAGAGCTTATTAACTATAGATATTTACTGCGTTCTAAGGTGATTGTATGGCTCCAAATGAATGGGAGTTAGCAATATAAGTATATTGAAGATAATCGGTATACATATGCATTATAGAAAAGTTTAAAAGATTTAGTTGAAAAGTAGTATCAGTTAAGACGAAAGTGTATTTATCTTATTAGATATAGTCTATGTTTGTGGTTCATTTTAAACCAAATTTATATATAAGAAAGTAGGTAAAAATATAAGATATTGAAATCTTATTGATATGTGATAGACTATGACTTTTATCACAAAATGGGGCTTTTTTAGTGACTGGAGAATAAAGTCTATATAGGCTATTGAAAAACCGAAATATATACAAAAATATTCGTGAAAACAATTCTCAAAAACTGGAAAAGCATTGAGAAAACTGTATAGGTGAGACGTTGAATCCCCTTATATTGTGTGCTACGATTTATGTATAGAGTTAATCTCATCGGTTTGAGATAGATATTCTTTCATATGTTTGAGAATTTTATTTTATCTCATCGGTATTAGAATTAATATTCAACTATTTTCCTGAGGAGGGATTATCTTGCGCGAGATTCAAGTATCTGAAATCACAAAAACAGTCCGTCAAATGTGTATGGACGCAGCTTACCACTTGCCAAAAGACATCTATGAAGGCTTGAAAAAAGGCCGTGAAACAGAAGAGTCTCCAGTTGGTTGCATCGTTCTCGATCAAATCATCAAAAATGCAGAAATTGCTGATGCTGAAGATCGTCCATACTGCCAAGATACTGGTATGACTATGGTATTCTTAAAAGTTGGTCAAGATGTTCATTTCGTTGGTGGTGATCTTACAGAAGCTATCAATGCTGGTGTTGCAGCTGGTTATGTTGAAGGTTATCTTCGTAAATCCGTTGTAGCTGAACCATTGTTCAACCGTAAAAATACACAAAATAACACACCTGCAATCATCTACACTGAAATCGTTCCTGGCGATAAAGTAGATATTCAAGTAGAATTAAAAGGTTTCGGTTCTGAAAATAAATCCGATGTAGCTATGCTCGTACCTGCTGATGGTGTGGAAGGCGTTAAAAATGCAGTCCTTGAAATCGTAAAACATGCAGGCCCTAACCCATGCCCTCCAATCGTACTCGGCATTGGTATTGGCGGTACTATGGACCAAGCAGCTGTTATGTCCAAAAAAGCGTTGCTTCGTGACATTAGTGTACCTCATAAAGATGCAGACTATGCAAAATTAGAAGAAGAAATCATGGAAATGGTTAACAAAACTGGTATTGGACCACAATTGGGTGGCACTACAACTTGTATCGGTGTAAACATCGAATGGGGTGCAACTCACATCGCAGGTCTTCCTGTTGCAGTTACTATTATGTGCCATGCTGCTCGTCATGCTCACGTAGTACTTTAATCGATAGGAGGTAAAAACAATGGCTGAATCAATTCGCATTAATACTGAAGAATATAATGAAGAGTTTTCCCGCAAATTAAAAGTTGGTGATAGCGTTCTTATTACTGGTAAAATTTACTCCGCTCGTGACGCTGCTCATAAAGTTATGACTGAAGCTTTAGCGCGTGGTGAAAAATTGCCAATCGACTGGACAAATAAGTTTGTTTATTATCTTGGACCAACACCTGCAAAACCTGGTGATCCAATTGGTTCCGCTGGTCCTACAACTTCCGGTCGTATGGATGCTTACACACCAACAATGCTTGATCAAGGTATCAAAGGCATGATCGGTAAAGGTTCCCGTAAACCAGCAGTAGTTGAATCCATGAAGAAAAATGGTTGCACATACTTCGCAGCAGTTGGTGGCGCTGCAGCATTGATTGCAAAATCCATCAAAAAATACGAAGTACTTGCTTATGGTGAACTTGGTCCAGAAGCTTTGGCTGAATTGACTGTTGAAGATTTCCCTTGCATCGTAGTTGGCGATACTGAAGGTAATAACTTCTACGAATTAGGCCAAAAACCTTACAGAAAAATCTAATATCACCATTGAGTGATTGAAAGAGGCTTGCTAAAGCAAGCCTCTTTTTGTTGTT
>CADFKY010000176.1 GCA_902834965.1 Veillonellaceae bacterium | reverse complement strand
AAACTAACTAAGGCGATACAAAGTGAAAGGTATTGAAGTATTCTTTTTAGCATAGCAGTACCTCGCATACAAACTTATATTATTTAAATACAAACCTGAAAAATACTACAATAGACAGCAAAAAGCAAATCTGTTACAGATATAATTTTTACTAATATACTAGTTACTAAAATACGCTTGAGCCTTAGTAATTTCTGCGCGAAGTTTTTCTACATCAATAGTGAGCAATTCTTTGTCTTTCATAAGAACTTTACCACCTACAATTGTAGTATTTACATCAGAGCTGTTTGCAGAGTATACAAGTGCTGCTAAATCGTTGTAACGAGGCATCCAGTGCATACCAGATACGTCATATAGCACGATATCTGCACGATAGCCTTTCTCTAATACACCAAGGTCTGTATAACCAAGCGCTTTCGCTCCTTCTACAGTGCCCATATGCCAAGCTGCTTGTGCAGGAATGGCTTTAGAATCGTAGAGACGTGCTTTATGTAAGGTAGCTGCAAGGCGTACTTCTTCAAGCATGTCCGCATTGTTATTCGAAGCAGAACCGTCTGTACCGAGACCAACAGTAATACCTTTACCGATCATTTCAGGAACTGGTGCAATACCACTTGCTAATTTAAGGTTAGATTGTGGATTATGTGCTACTGCTACATTATTTTCAGCCATAATTGCCATATCTTCATCTGTAACATGAACACAGTGTGCGGCCAATGTAGTATTCCAGAATAAACCTAGGTCATGCATATGAGCGATTGGAGTTTTACCTGTAGCTTTCATAACATTCTCCACTTCCCCTTTAGTTTCGGACAAGTGCATGTGAATGCCACAGTTTAATTCATGAGACAAGGAAATAACCTTCTCCATATAAGCATCTGGACAAGTATATGGCGCATGTGGTCCTAATAATACCTTGATGCGGTCATTATCAAAGCCATTCCAAGTGCGGAATAAATCAGCATTCTCAACTAATGCTTGATCTGCTGTGGGAGAAACACCTGCTAAGCCACGAGATAATACAGAACGAATGCCCGTTTCTTTTACAACCTCAGCGGTAGTATTCATAAAGAAATACATGTCGCTAAAAGTTGTAGTACCAGTGCGCAGCATTTCAGCAATGCCAAGTTGTGTGCCATAACGGACATAATCGTCGTTTAATTTCGCTTCTGTTGGCCAAATTGCTGTTTCAAGCCAATCCATAAGCTCAAGATCATCTGCATAATTTCTAAATAGGCCCATTGCAATATGAGTGTGCGTATTTACAAGACCTGGTGCTGCTAATTGGCCTTTACCATCTAGCACTTCTTTAGCAGTATCTTTTGCCTTAATAGCTTCACTGTCATTTAAAATAGCTGTAATATAGCCGTTTTCAATTTCAATGGCATGGTTTTTAAGAACACCCTCATCGGTAAGGACGTCTACATGAGTAATCAATAAATCAGACATAGTCTTCCCTCATAGGTATAACCGAGCCATAATAGCTCGGTTATAGTTATTAATTCTGAAAGTTTATAGTAGTAATAATACACCTAAGCCTATCATTTACTATTACATTTCAATTCAATATTAGTTTACTTTTGTTAAGTAATCGATTTGTTCTTGTGTTAAAGAGTCTAAATCATAGCCCATGGAGTTCAATTTAAGTTTAGCGATTTCCACATCTAATTCATGAGGCAATACATATACTTTTGGCTCCATTTCTTTGCCGTTTTTCAAGATATGCTCTGCAGCAAGAGCTTGCATAGCAAAGGACAAGTCCATGATTTCTGCAGGGTGACCATCGCCAGCTGCAAGGTTAACCAAGCGACCTTCAGCCAATACATATAGTTTACGACCATCAGCCATAGTATAGCCTTCGATATTTTGACGAACGCGCTCATGACTTACAGCGAGATCAGCTAGTTCAGCTACGTTTACTTCGCAGTCGAAGTGACCTGCATTACACATGATGGCTTTATCTTTCATCACTTCGTAATGTTCTTTTACAATAACATCTTTACAGCCTGTTACAGTACAGAAGATATCGCCTACTTTAGCAGCTTCAATCATAGGTAACACTTTGAAGCCATCAAATACAGCCTCAACAGCTTTAATTGGATCTACTTCAGTTACATATACGTGTGCACCAAGGCCTTTTGCACGCATAGCAACGCCTTTACCGCACCAGCCGTAACCAGCAACGACAACATTTTTACCTGTTACAGTTAAGTTTGTAGTACGCATGATGCCATCCCAAACGGATTGACCAGTACCGTAACGATTATCGAAAAGATATTTACAGTAAGAGTCATTTACAGCAATCATAGGGAATGTTAATTGTTTAGCATTCTCTAATG
>CADFKY010000175.1 GCA_902834965.1 Veillonellaceae bacterium | reverse complement strand
GTTACTTCAATACCATTCATGCCGAACCGTTCAAAGATATCTTTACCTACTTGAGTTTCCGTATTGTGGAACGCTGGCAAGCAGTGACAGAATTTAGTATTTGGATTACCTGTTAATGCCATCATTTCAGCATTAACTTGGAATGGTTTAAACGTATTGATACGTTCTTCCCACATATCATAAGTATCACCCATGGTTACCCATACACCTGTGTAGATAACATCTAAGCCTTTAACACCTTCAGCTACATTATCTGTACATGTAATAGTAGCACCAGTTTCTTTCGCCACTTTCAAACATTCTTCATAGAATGGACCTGCTGGCCAGTATTGTTTAGGACCGATAAGTCTGAAGTCCATACCCATTTTAACGGCGCCACTCATTAAGGCGTTACACATATTAGATTGACCATGCCCCACATAAGCGAAAGAAATTTCATTCAATGGTTTGTCGATATTCTCTTGAATAGTTAAGAAATTAGCTAATGTTTGTGTAGGATGATCCATATCAGTAAGACCATTCCAAACAGGTACGCCAGAATAATCAGCTAATGTATCTACATCGGCTTGATCAAAACCTCTGAACTCGATAGCATCGTACATAGAGCCTAGAACACGAGCTGTGTCCTTTAAGGATTCTTTTTTATTCATTTGGGAACCTGTAGGTCCAAGATATGTTGTATGAGCACCTTGGTCCGCAGCACCTACTTCAAAGGCACAACGTGTCCGAGTGGAGTCCTTTTCAAAAATTAATGCAAAGTTTTTACCTACCAATGTTTTGATTTCTTTACCTGCTTTTTTATCAGCTTTTAATTTTGCGGCCAATTCCAAGAAGTATTTAATTTCTTCTGGCGTATATTGAAGCATTGTTTTAAATGATGTATGTTGTAAACTTTTCATGATAACCTCTTATTTCAAACTACTTTTTTTCTTGTAAAAATTCAGCGGCAATAGCTGCCATCATTGTTATACCAGGTTCTAGGATACTTTCATCAATGGTGAAAGCCTCATTATGTAACGCTGGGTTGCCATCAAATCCTGTACCTAACCAAAGGAAGGCACCTTTGATTTTATGAAGATACGCGGAGAAATCTTCTGCAGCCATAGACGGGAATTCAGGATGTACCACTGCTTCTTTCCCAAGATATTTCTCTACAATAGACGTAGCATAATCGATAGCGTCTGGATTGTTGATGGTAGCACCATGACCACGTTTATAATCTAAGGTACTCTTTGTTTTTAATAACATGTCGAGAGCTTGTAAGCTTTCACCTAAACGTCGTTCAATATAGTCCCGTTTTTCAGGTGCATAGGTGCGGCATGTACCTTCAAGATATACATCGCCACAGCCTACATTGTATCGGTCACCACCATTAATCACACCGATGGTGCACACGAGATTTTCCATTGGGTTCGTTTCACGAGCTACTATGGATTCAACATTTACAATCCAGTTAGCAGCGGCTACGATGGCATCCACCCCATTATGAGGTTCCGCACCATGAGTCGATTTTCCTTTAATATGCACGAGGAAGTGATCCGATGCAGCCATTAAGTTACCTTTTTTGAGACCTACAGTACCAACCGGAAGTTGAGGCCATACATGAAGACCATATATCTCATCTACGTCATCAAGGATACCACTATCTACAATGCCTTGTGCACCTGGGAATAGCGCTTCCTCTTCAGAAGGTTGGAATACAAGCTTTACAGTGCCATGTAATTGGTCTTTAATAGACTGTAAAATGGCTGCGGCACCAAGCAAAATTGCAATGTGGCTATCATGACCACATGCATGCATAACGCCGTCATTTTCTGATGCAAATGGCAAGCCTGTCGTTTCATGAATTGGCAATGCGTCTATATCGGCACGCAATGCGATTACCGGTCCCGGTTGGGCCCCTTCGATTTTACCGATAACGGCATAGTCGGAAACATCATTTACAAAGGGAATACCTAATTCACCAAGAACCTTTTGAATAAATAAGGATGTATTTTTTTCTTTACCAGATAATTCTGGATGACTATGAATATATCGACGCCATTCCACAACTTGTTCTTTATATTGGGAGGCATATTTCTTAATCAAATCTTGTAATGTGCTCATTACTCTATCTCCTTTATACACCTTATGCATATTTTATACATATTTTGTGTATTTTTATAACTCATGTACGTATTATAATACTATCGCTCATATTATTCAAGGTTTATACATAATTCTTGTATTTTTATTTGTCATGCTATGGATTAATTTTTATCATAGTCCTTAAAACTGTAATTTACATGAACATAATTTAGCATATAAAACACCTAATAAATATATAATTATTATTTATATATTG
>CADFKY010000174.1 GCA_902834965.1 Veillonellaceae bacterium | reverse complement strand
TCGCAGAACAAAGCAAGTTTTTCTTTCATTTCATCAGAAATGTGTTTTTCACTGCGGCATACCAAGATATCTGGTTGAATACCAATACTGCGCAATTCTTTTACGCTGTGTTGTGTAGGTTTAGTTTTCAACTCGCCTGCTGCATTGATATAAGGCACCAATGTTACGTGAATGTAAAGTACATCATTACGGCCTACTTCTTTTTTCACTTGGCGGATAGCTTCCATGAATGGCAAGCTTTCAATATCACCTACAGTACCACCGATTTCAGTGATAACTACATCAGCATTATCCTCTTTACCTACGCGGTATACATTTTGTTTAATTTCATTTGTAATGTGTGGAATAACTTGTACAGTGCTGCCCAAGTAATCACCTTTACGTTCTTTATTGATTACAGACCAGTACACTTTACCTGCTGTAATGTTGGAACGTTTACTAAGGTTAATATCGATGAAGCGTTCATAGTGACCCAAATCAAGGTCAGTTTCAGCACCGTCATCTGTTACGAATACTTCACCATGTTGGTAAGGGCTCATCGTACCAGGGTCGATATTAATGTATGGGTCAAATTTTTGAATCGTTACATTGAAACCGCGGTTTTTGAGCAAGCGACCCAAGGATGCTGCTGTAATCCCTTTACCAAGAGAAGAAACAACGCCGCCAGTTACGAAAATATACTTAGTTGCCATGATGCCTCCCACCTATTACATTTTTTCCGGAGCGGAAATACCTAAAATACCCAAGCCTTGACGAAGTACGAGGGCAATCGCTGTGATTAATCCTAGACGAGCTTGTTGCAACGCTGGATCTACGCCAATGATACGACCTTGACGATAGAAGGAATGGAACATGCTTGCCAAATCGTATAAGTAACGAGCAATACGATGTGGTGCACGATGTTCAGCAGATTGAACGACCTCTTCTGGATATTCAGCTAATTTTTTAATCAATTCTAATTCCATTTCGCTTGTAAGCGTTGTGAAATCAGTTTCACTATAATCACCAAATGCAATGCCTGCTTCACGCACTTGGTTGTAAATGCTGTGAATACGAGCATGAGCATATTGGATATAATATACTGGGTTATCATTGCTACGAGATTTAGCCAAGTTAATATCGAAATCGAGTTGGCTATCTAGAGAACGCATCAAGAAGAAATAGCGAGATGCATCTACGCCAACCTCTTCAATCAATTCATCTAATGTAACGCTATCGCCGCTACGTTTAGATAATTTAACAAGTTGTCCATCGCGGAATAATGCTACCATTTGTAACAATAATACTGTTAGTTTATCTGGGTCATAACCAAAAGCAGCCATAGCAGCTTTTACACGGCATACATAACCATGATGGTCAGCGCCCCAAATATCAATCATTTCTTTGAAGCCACGATCATATTTATTGCGGTGGTATGCAATATCTGCCGCTAAATATGTAGGAACTCCATTATCACGAATAACTACGCGGTCTTTATCGTCACCGTAGTCAGTAGATTTCAACCACAAAGCGCCGTTTTTTTCGTATACTTTGCCAAGAGCCTTTAACGCCTCTACGGAGTGATGAATTTCATCAGTTTCATGAACAGTACGCTCAGAGAACCAATTATCAAAAGTAACGCGGAAGTTTCTCAATGTCTCCTCTAGGCGAGCTAGTTTTTCTTTAAGACCTTCCTCTTTGAACAAGGCAATACGATCTACTTCGTTCATAGCATTCAATGTATCAAAGCCTTCTCGTTCTGCAATGGCTTTTGCAGTCTCGATAATATCAGGACCGCGGTAGCCATTTTCAGGGAACACGAGAGCCCCTTCTGGAATATCGAATTCAGGCATGGAACCGTCTTCGTTGCGCTTAGGTGGGAACACTAATGTAGCACCTTGCAACTCTTGGAAACGGTACTCAATGGAGATAGCCATATTATCGATTTGGTTACCTGCATCATTGATGTAGTACTCGGATTGTACATTGTAACCTGCTGCACGTAACAAGTTTACAAGTGCACTACCATACGCAGCACCACGACCATGGCCGACATGTAACGGACCTGTTGGGTTCGCACTTACGTACTCCACTTGAATCGTATCGCGTGCACGCAATGGTTGAACACCATACTGATCGCCAGCATTTAAAATAGCTTTCAACGTATCGTACACCATATCAGATTTCAAGAAGAAATTGATGAAACCTGCACCAGCAACCTCAGCGCGTTCGAGCCAATCAAAATTCATATGGCTAATCAAAGCCTCTGCAATAGCACGAGGGTTTTGACGAGCTACACGAGCGGATTGCATAGCGATATTTGTAGAAAAATCACCGAATTCTTTTTGAGGTGGCACTTCGAGAACGATTTCTG
>CADFKY010000173.1 GCA_902834965.1 Veillonellaceae bacterium | reverse complement strand
ATATATTAAATTAAATTGCATGCAGTCATTTAACTTTCACAATAGGAGTGGTATAATTAACTGTTGGAGTTTTGATGATTGTATAGGAAGGAAAATACATGTTCGAATCGATTCAACCGTGGATAGGCATGGTTACCATCGTTCTTGTTATAGTGTTATTCGTATATTGTGTAATCTTACACATTCGTTTAGGTAGCTTGAAAAAGAAATACGATTTCTTTATGCAAGGGGAGCATGGTGCGAGCCTAGAGCGTAAATTATCTGTAGAGGTCAGTGAAATTCGCGATGCTGCGAAGGGCCTTGAGTCCTTGTTATCCGAGCAAGTGGCAATTCGCAATATTCAGAGTAATACGATACAAAAAATTGGCTTTATTAAGTATAATGCCTTTGAAAATATCGGAAATGATTTGTCCTTTGCCCTTACCTTGCTAGATGGCAACAATAATGGCATCTGTATCTCCAGTATTTACGGTCGTAGCGAATCTCGTATTTTTAGTAAACCTATTGTGAAAGGTAAAAGTTTAGTAAGTCTTTCACAAGAAGAATTAGAAAGTTTGAACGAAGCGTTGGGTGAGTGTACCAATGAGGAAGCGTTGACGCGCGCTATCGTTTCGAAATAAGGAAGTTTTATGTTGAAAATACCGGCATTCATTTCAAACAAAGTTGAAAGAAATGGTGACAACTGCATATTGACATTAACTACCAAGCAAGCGAAACTCGTTGCCATTATTGGTTCTGTAGTATTGGTCTTGGCATTGGTACTCGGTATTTGGGGCATCGTGCGCCAGGCTGAGGTTGTGCAATTACGTCAACAAACGCAATTGCAATCGGAACAGTTGAAATTGTTACAACAAAAAACAGAGGTTCTGGATAAGAAAATTCAAAATTTAAATCAAATTAGTGAAGAAAATAAGCAAATGTTGAAGGGCGCTGAATCTGGCACACCAGCTCAAGGTGGCGGGGATGGTAGCGACCCAAAGCAGGAAGCCGCTGATAATAGTGAAGCACAGACGTTAACAGCGGCACAATTATCGGCTCGATTATCCAAAATGGATAAGGAAGCACAAAAATTGCTTGTTAGTTTCTATACAATGCGCAATATCCTTCGCGATGGTGGCGCACAAGATTTGATGGCCTTACAATCCATCAACTTCTCCGCTGGTTCTGGTGGTGCTGTGAATAGTACGACACCTAGTATTTGGCCAAGTAAGGGCGTTATTACATCTCCATTTGGTAGCCGTGTTGACCCTGTTACGGGTGCTATTGGTGCATTCCATGAAGGTATCGATATTGCCGATGACTATGGTTCCCAAATCGTGGCTACTGCGGCCGGGGTGGTAACCTTTGCGGGGTATACAAGCGGCGGTTATGGTAACCTCGTTGAAATCGATCATGGCAATGGCTTTGTTACCCGTTATGGCCATAATAGTGCCGTATTAGTAACGGTAGGGATGAGCGTGAAACAAGGTCAAACCATTGCTTTGATGGGTAGTACTGGTAAAAGTACGGGTGCCCACGTTCACTACGAGGTACGCCTTAACAATACGCCTGTAGACCCTATGATCTTCTTACCAATTAGCAATTAGAAATATAAAAGCTTATATAAGACCTAAAAAGAACTTGTTATGCGTGCATATGCGCTCATAGCAAGTTCTTTTTCTTTCCTTTTGTATATATATATTGTAAAATAAAAGTATATGAACGGAGGTATATCTATGAAGGCCTATGTACAAGTTTATACCGGCGAAGGCAAGGGCAAAACAACTGCCGCAATCGGCCTAGCTATTCGTGCCATCGGCGCAGGCAAGAAAGTCCTCTTCTTACAATTTATGAAATCTAAAGTATATAGTGAGCATACTATTTTACCTACCTTAACAAATTTAACGTTAGAAACTGTGGGCAAGCCATTCTTTATCATCAAAGAAGGCATGAAGAGTAAGGATGAACTTGCTAAATGGGGCGATGAAGTCGTTGTCTTTGAGTCTGGTAATCCTCCGAAGGATTATGTAGCTCTCATCGAAAAAGGCTATGAACGTGCACTCGCTGCGATCAGCAGTGGTGAGTACGACCTCGTTGTACTTGATGAGTACAATATGGCTCTCTTCTTTGAACTCATTACATGGGATAAAACTAAAGCTTTACTCGATGCTCGTCATCCAGAAACGGAACTCGTATTTACGGGCCGTGGAGCTCCTCAAGAATTAATTGATGAGGCCGATCTCGTAACGGAGATGAAAGAGATTAAACATTACTACTTACAAGGCGTAATGGCTCGAAAGGGCATTGAAAACTAATCATAGGAACACCTAAGGAGGTGATGTGGTTGAGTACAGTGGCTATTGTGGCCCTCGTTATTG
>CADFKY010000172.1 GCA_902834965.1 Veillonellaceae bacterium | reverse complement strand
AAATCCATATGTATTCCTCTTCTATTCACTTGAATATCTATATACTGTATCAATTTAATATATCAATGTAATGTATCGATGGACTATATCAACAGTCTCTATTGATATAATAGTAACACCAATATATCGAAAATTTACGATTTCTATGTCTAGTATATCACATTCTAAAAACTATATCGATAGTTTTTAATATAAGCATAGCCATAATTTTGTTCATACTTATAACACAAAAAAGCCTCTACCATAGATTTATCACCTATACGGTAGAGGCTTTCACAAAATATATTTATAAAATCGTCCCAATGATTGCAAAGTAAATTTTGAAAATCGTTTGTTGCAATGGACGGATTACCATAGAAATAATCGGTGTATTAATAAGGATGATAAAGAAGATCAAGTTAATCATCCCTAATTGGTAATATTTAATTTGCCATTCTGTTGGTAGCCACGGCAAAATGATATTAAAACCAGGTAATGGTGGGAATGGAATTAAGCAGAAAATGGAAAGGCCAATGCTATACAAAATAATGTATTGCATAACCATCGGTAAACCAGGTGACTGCATAAGATTCAAATTACCTAAGAGTACGTATATGAAAGTAAATACGAAGCCTGTAATCAAGCCTGCTATAGGACCTGCAAAAGCAAGTAAGCTCATATCACGGCGTGGGTCTTTAAAGTAAGATGGATTAATAGCCATCCCTTTAGGCCAGCCAAAGCCAACTAGAATAATACAGATAGTACCTATTAAATCAAGGTGTGCCAAAGGAGATAATGTGAGGCGCCCCGCCATCCGAGGTGTTGGATCGCCAAACCAGGTAGCTACCTTGGCCTCTGCATATCCAAAGACAGAAAAAACGATGATAATAGCGGGAATACTAGCTAATATCTGTATCGGATTTAAATCAAACATAGAACTCCTTTATATTTACCTAACATGTTTATGAACTATATATCATATATAGATTACATAACACGTTGATGTATTACATGATTTCTTATTGTTTAGCTTCCCATGCGGTATAGCCGTCTTGAATGCAACGAAGGGCATTCAATGTACGAGGGTAACCGATGTACGGTACGCATTGGGAGGCGATGTTAATCAAATATTGTTTACTGTTGCCTACATTCAAGTTGCCTTCTACGTGAGCCTTGAGCTGAGGTTCACAGCCACCTTGAGCCGCTAAGAAACAGAAGGTAATCATTTCACGATGAGCCACACTCAATCCTTTACGAGTGTAGTAGTCACCGAACATATTAGCAAGCCATTTCTTGATATGACGTGTCTCTTCAGGGCCTTCTTGGTAAGAATTACGGATAGACTCACCAAAGATTTCAACTTGCTTTTCAACGCCCTTTTCAATGCGAGACTCACTAGTGATTGTGCTGCGAGATGGATCTACAACAGTTTCCCCACGATAGTCAAAAATCTTATTTGTGACTTTAAAGAATGGACGCACACGACCGATACCAAGATATGGCACAGCTTGATAAAGGAGCTCTATTACTTCATCGGGAATCAAGCCAAAGTTAAGTGCTGCTGGTAGCATCAACGCATATTCATCGACGGCAGATACACCCACTAATGTAGCAAGGATAGCCAAGAAACGATCCTTGGCAGGCACATTGCGACCCTCTTCGGTAATAACTTCGTCAAAGGCAAAATTATCAAACAATACTTCAAACTCAGGGTCGATATAACCTGCAGGGGCTGCAATATCAGGGAACATGCGCTCCGTATAGGCTTGAGCAAATTCAGATTTAGACATAGGAAACCTCCATAAACAACACTGGTGAAAGCCCAAAGGAGCTTTCACCAGCAATAGTTATGTAATTATTACGGCTTGCGCCATCAAATTATAAAGCTGGGAAAGAGAAATCAGTGCCGTATACTTCTTTCCAAGCAGCCAAGAACATGTTGTATTCATTAGAACCAGGAGTGATTTGGTACGCTTGACCATCTGGAGAGAAACGATATACAGTATGCAAGCTTGGGTGAACAATGTATTTGAACAATGTAGCTTCACCATATTGGTTGTTATGCATATTCACTACATTAATGCCGAATACATAGTTACGGCTACTATCAATACCACTGAATTGGGATGCTTTATCAAAGAAGTATGTTTCAGAACCATTTGCACTGTTTGGAACCTCTGGATAGTTAGCTAAACCATTCCAGTTTGCTGCGTTAGCAACACCACCAACTAATAATGTACCGGCTAATACAAATGCGCCTAATAAATTTTTATTCATAATGCTCTCCTTTTGCCTGAACGGCATCTCACGAACAGGTCATATCTCACATGACCTCAGTACAATACGTTATATGTATAGTATATCACATTTTATGAAAATATTAGATATATTAAATTA
>CADFKY010000171.1 GCA_902834965.1 Veillonellaceae bacterium | reverse complement strand
AAAACTGTGAAAGCATCCTTTTTTAGTCCCCAACGCCACCCTCATCAAAATAGTTGACACATGGTAATACATTATAAAAAATAACCATACATTTATACCCGATAAGGGCCTACACGATACATATCATCAACGCCCCGTACATGTAATGTCATCTTTTTACGAATTAAGCAATCGTGGCTTTGTATCCACCCTATCTTGATTACCAACTTGTAATTAGTACTCTATTAAATCAACAGTCCAGTTAGTGGATTGTAATAAGTTATCTAATGTGCGAATCTCCTTAGATATTTTATCTGCTGTTTTTTGTAATTCACTAACATTTACAGTTGCTATCATTTTAATTTCTGATCCACGAGCCCTATAATTGATAGCACTCGCACTATCTGCTAACGCACGATATGCAGAAAGCCGCATAATAGCACCTTCTTTTTCCGCTATAATTTGCGTTAAAGAGCGGCCTTCAACAATAGTTGTACAGTTAGTGAGATTAATATCTTTAATGAGTTGTTGAAATCTTGCAATTGCCGCTTCTAATTCTTGCATCAATACTTTAGGGTCTTCATTAGGTATTTCCCCTTCTTGTACTAAACTATTTTGATTTAAACGACCTCGCAAATCACTAATTTTCTTATTTAAATCAGCTCGTTCTTGTAATACCTCTGCTAATTTCATAATTTTTCACCTCACAACAAACAATATATCAACTTACCTATTAACTATTACGTATCATATAGGAATTGATTTTATAGAAGTATCTACTTGTTTTTATAGTATAAAGCCTTATAAAACCTTCCGCATCAAGATATGTGGGCATCCTTCATCAAGGTATTCCTCTCCTTCAGCTTTATACCCAAGGGATTCGTAGAATGGTTTTGCCTGTACTTGAGCCGACAAGGAGCAGGTTTTAAATCCGTCACGGCGAATGCCGTTCTCTGCAGCCATCATAATCTTGGTACCTAAATGTTGTCCACGGTATAGCTTACGTACCGCCATACGTCCAATATGTGCATCTCCAGCTACATCACTTGGAAAATAACGACACGTACCAGCAGCTTTGCCATCTATAGATAAGAGTACAAACTTTGCTATATCATCGATTTCATCAAACTCGTCTTCAAAGCCTTGTTCTTTCATAAACACATCGATACGAATTTGTTTTATTTCATCAGTAATATGATCTAGAACTTGAACAATCATGGGTGCCCCTTTCTAATTATAAGTATATTTATAAGAATCGATTTAGTTGTATTCCAAAATACTCTATGCCGATCGAAAAACTTCTTATTTTTATTATATCAAAAACACGCTTAATTCCATAAAATTTCTAGGTTTCCATTAATTCCTACAGCAAAAATATTTTAAAACTTATATGAAATTCATTTTTAGGTGTTGCATAATTTTATCATTTGGGTTTATACTATACCCATAATTTTTAGAAAGGAGCAACCAAAGATGACTAACCAAATTAGCCTAGCTACAAAACAATACTTTTATTGGTTCTTTATCCAACGTACGGGTAAGGAACTATTTGTGGTACGCTAATTAAGATTGAGTCATTATTAGTTGCTTAGAATAGTAAAAGGGCTACCCGTATTAAACTACGGGTAGCCCTTTTTTGTTTGCTATCCCGTATGGTAAGCCCTACTATTCACTGTAGTTATAAGGAGGAATTATCATGATTATTACATTGAAACAAAACGCAGCAGAAACAGAGGTATCTCGTTTACGCAGTGAATTAGAGGAAAAAGGCTTCATTATCCACCCAGTAGAAGGTGCACGCTATAATATTTTAGGTCTTATCGGTGATACTGCATCTCTTGATGCTCGTCAAATTGAATCCCTTGATTTTGTAGATAAAGTAACTCGCATCCAAGAACCATACAAAAAAGCAAACCGTAAATTCCATCCAGATGATTCTGTAATCAACGTAGGTGGTGCACTTATCGGTGGTGGTCACTTCGCAGTAATGGCTGGTCCTTGCTCCGTAGAAACGCCTGAACAAGTATTAGAAACAGCAAAAGCTTGTAAAGCAGCAGGTGCTACAATTCTTCGTGGTGGTGCTTTCAAACCACGTACTTCTCCATACTCCTTCCAAGGTATGGGTCCAGAAGGTTTGGAATTGTTAGAGCTTGCTAAAAAAGAAACTGGCCTTCCTATCGTTTCCGAAGTTATGGATATTTCTCAATTACAATACTTCGATAATGTAGATATGCTTCAAATCGGCGCTCGTAATATGCAAAACTTCACACTTTTAAAAGAAGTAGGCAAATTAAACAAACCAGTTCTTTTAAAACGCGGTTTATCTGCTACATACGAAGAATGGTTGATGGCTGCTGAATACATCATGTCCGAAGGCAATGAACAAGTTGTATTATGCGAAC
>CADFKY010000170.1 GCA_902834965.1 Veillonellaceae bacterium | reverse complement strand
CAATTTCAAGAAGGCGTTGAGCCTTACGAATAGACATAATAGCTTCGTTCATTACAGTTTGAACAATTGTATGAGCTGGTTCGATAGCGACAAGACGATTCAAGGCTTGTCCAACTTGTACCGCACCGTTTACAACATCGCCATCAATAGCGGCGCGTTTATTAGTGCCTTGAGACATTTTTGTACGTTCTTCAGGTGTAGTAACGCCATCCGTTTCTGCAGCTAAATAGCGAGTAGTAAATTCATTTTTTAAACTACGAACACCGCCGTGTCCAGAGAGGAGACCCGTTACAACAGAATCAGTATCTGTAGCATTAATAATGGCTTCTTTCATATTTTGGTGTGCTTGGCATTCCTCAGCAAGTAAGAAGCGAGATCCCATTTGTACACCTTCTGCACCCATGAGTAATGCAGCGGCAAGACCGCGACCATCTACAATAGAACCAGCTACTACTACAGGAATAGAGATTTCAGGTAAAATGTTTTCCATTAAAGACATTGTTGTTTGGCTACCGATGTGACCACCAGCTTCCATACCTTCTATGATCATTGCATCGGCGCCAGCTTCTTCGATACGTTTAGCCAATTTGAGGGAAGGGACTACAGGGATAGCTTTGATACCAGCCTCTTGGAGTGGTTTAATATATGGTACAGGATTACCCGCACCTAGTGTTACAAATGCAGGTTTTTCTTCGATAATAATATCTAGTAACTCGTCTTTATTAGGTGCCATTAACATGAGGTTAACACCGAAAGGTTTATCAGTTAACTCTTTACATGCACGAATTTCATTACGTGTCCATTCAGCATCACGACCACCAAGGGCGATAACGCCTGTTGCGCCAGCATTAGCAACGGCAGATACTAATTTGTGTTCAGATACCCAAGCCATAGCACCTTGGATGATAGGATATTCAATTTGTAAAAGTTCTGTTAAAGCTGTTCTCATAAATCCTCCTATGATAACAATATAAATGACGATTTCTCTGATCAATATTTCATATTAAGATCGTGAAGTTCTTATTATGATAATATTGCAAAGAGAAGTAAGAGTTCATAAGTACATACTTATATAATAAGTTATATTTAAGTTCTTTTAGAATATATAATATAACAATATTCTCTTCTATATATAATAGTATAATATATAAATTATGTACACCTTGGGTCTTATTTTAGTTAATACTTTAAAAAGTATTGGTATAATAATGGAGATTACTTATATTAATAGATATATTGACAGATGAGTAGCAATAGGGAAAGGAATTGAGGTAAATTTAGGTTATAATCAGTCTAAATGATAATACATTTCAAATTATAATGTAGCACAAATCCGCATATTATATATGCTTTATAAATATTATAAAAAATGAGAAATTAAGAAAATGAGTATTGAAAAGTTTCGATATCTTTGATATACTACATTACAGATAGAGTATCTGAATTATAAAAGATAAACATTAAACAATAATTTTCAAGTGAAGGAGGAAATACTCATGGAAAAATACGTATGCGTAGTATGTGGTTGGGTTTATGACGAAGCTGTTGAAGGCGTAAAATTCGAAGATCAACCAGCTGATTATGTTTGCCCAATTTGCGGTGTTGGTAAAGACCAATTCGAAAAAATGTAATTGACTTACCAAAAGGCTATCTTGAGTCCACTTGAGATAGTCTTTTTTATTTGACAAAGCACCATGTCATGTTTATAATATTATGAGTCGAGGTAAGATTATGAAACTGCAAGTAGAGCAAGCAAAAGAACATATAGGAAAGAAATTTCCTTATAGCTATACGATACCAACCTCTGAGCTTGGTGACGTAACTGCTTTTCCTTGGAGCCGTCATGATATAACCATTAATGGTGAGTTTTGGTTTGATGGTCAAAATTACATCGTTCAAGGTTCGATAGAGTCTAAAGGTGATTACGAGTGTTCACGTTGTTTAACTACAACAGAGCATGATCGTAAGGATTCCTTTGAGGAAATCTTTAGTGATTCTAGAGACGTTGCTGAAGATGTGATTCCTTTCGATGGAGAGGAAATTGACTTAACCGAACTAATTAGGGATACATTAATCATCAATGAGCCCTCTCAAGTGTTATGTCAGGATGATTGCAAAGGATTGTGCGTTCATTGCGGAGCAAATTTGAATGTTTCACCTTGTTCTTGTGAATCCTTTGTGGTGGATCCTCGATTTGCAGAGTTACGTGCTTTGCTTGATGAGAAAGATGATAGATTGTCCTAATGATTGTACTAAGGAGGTGCAGATAATGGCAGTACCTAAGCGTAGATTGTCTAAATGCCGTCGCGATCGCCGTCGTGCTAATTGGAAATTAGAAGCTCCTGGTTATGTAGCATGCCCACAATGCCACGAACCTAAGATGCCTCATCGTGTTTGCCCTACATGTGGTCACTATAAAGGTGA
>CADFKY010000169.1 GCA_902834965.1 Veillonellaceae bacterium | reverse complement strand
TAAAACGTATATACTGACACATATAAAAAGGCGGTACGCACTAACGTGAATACCGCCGTAATTCTCGCCAACTTAGCAAGTATGTGCATAACAATCTACACTCATTATACATTCTTATCTAAATGATAGCAAGATATTCCTACTAAAATATACAGGAATTAAAAGAATATCATATATTACATATATTGATAGGCTTTTAATAATATTCATTCTCATCCTATTCGATTCTCAATATTAAATTATAGGTTGGAGAAATCGAGGGTGCCAAACAAATCATCATATGTTTCAGCACGACGAATTTGTGTAACAGAGCCATCTTTATGTAATAACAACTCAGCAGAACGCAATTTACCATTATAGTTAAAGCCCATAGAATGACCATGTGCACCAGCATCATGAATGATGATACGATCACCAATATCAATTTTTGGCAATTCACGTTGGATAGCGAACTTATCGTTATTTTCACATAAGGAGCCTGTTACATCATATACATGGTCCTTAGGCGCATTTTCTTTACCCATTACAGTAATATGGTGATAAGAACCATATAATGCTGGACGCATAAGATTTGCCATGCAAGAATCAAGACCAATGTAATGACGATAAATATCTTTTTTGTGAATCGCTGTAGAAACTAGGTAACCAAATGGACCTGTAACCATACGACCACATTCATAAGCTAATGCTACATCACCAAGACCATTAGCTACGAGAATTCTATTGTAAGCCTCTTCTACACCCTTGCTAAGCGCTTTGAAATCTACAGGTGTTTGTTCTGGTTTATAAGCAACACCTACGCCACCACCAAGATCGATAAACTCAACATTGATGCCAAGCTCATTTTTAATATCTACTGCAAGATTAAAGCAAAGCTCTGCAGTGCCAACTAAGCCATCGATATCAAGCTCATTAGATACGACCATTGTATGGATACCAAAGTGTTTTACACCTTTTGCTTGTAGTTGTTTATATGCTTCAAAAATTTGTTCACGAGTCATACCGTATTTAGCTTCTTCAGGAAGGCCAATAATTGTATTGCCCCCTTCTTTTAAGGAGCCTGGGTTATAACGAACGCAGAACGTATCAGGCAAAGAACCATGATTTTTTTCTAAATATTCAATATGAGTAATATCATCTAGGTTGATAATAGCACCCATTTCTAGTGCTTTTTTATATTCCACATATGGTGTGTCATTAGATGTGAACATAATATCATGACCTGTAATGCCCACTTTTTCGCATAGCATCAACTCTGCCAAGGAAGAGCAGTCTGCACCTACCCCAAGTTTTTGTAACACACGCATAATATATGGATTTGGAGTCGCTTTTACAGCAAAATATTGTTTAAACCCTTTATTCCAAGAAAATGCATCGATGAAAGATTTCATATTTTCAATGATACCTTCTTCATCGTAAATATGAAATGGTGTTGGATATTGGGCAATAATATTTTCTAATTGTTCAGCTGTAAACGGAACTGTTTTTGTATTCATAATAACCTCGCTACACAAATAAAAGACTCATCAATCGACGAGTCTATTATCCTAATTATTATTTAAATAAAGCTTTATCTAGGCTATAGCGACCTGCACCAGCAAAGAACAACATAAGAGCACCAAATCCCATTTGAGATGGATAGTCCCAACTAAAGAAACTACCACTAAGATTTAATATCGTTGCTATTACTAATGTACCTATGAGTAACAAAGATCCAATCCGTGTAAATAGACCAATTGCTATAAGTACGCCGCCTATCATTTCAGCATATGCTGCCATAGTACCTAATATTTCATAACCACCAGGTACACCTAATGGTGCCAACATAGCTCCAACTTTATAAAGGCCTTCAGCACCGCTCAAATACTTTAAATATCCATGATAAAATATGGAAATACCAAGTGCCAAACGATAAACTAAGAGGCCAAAATTAACATAATTAGGTTTACTTTTAAAAATAAAGCTCAACATAGTAATCCTTCTTTCAGGTTAAACAACATCGAAATAATTCGATAACCATATTATAAAGGTCAGTAACTACCGTGTCAAACTAGACTCAATATTAAATTCTATAGAATTATAACATATATTGTATACAAAATCAATTTTATCGATTTGATAATCCTCATATAGCTGATTTAGATAAATACAAAAATAATCCTAATGAAAAAGTGAACATATAGTTCCTAATTCATTAGGATTATTCTAAATCTTATAGATTATGCGCTAAGCAGTTGATTACATCATACCGCCCATGCCACCCATTGGAGGCATTGCAGGTACTGCAGCATTTTCTTCTACTTTATCAGCTACGATTGTTTCAGTAGTCAATACAAGAGATGCAATGGATGCAGCATTTTGAAGAGCAGAACGTGTAACTTTTGCAGGATCCACGATACCAGCTTTTACCATATCGATGTATTCTTCAGTCA
>CADFKY010000168.1 GCA_902834965.1 Veillonellaceae bacterium | reverse complement strand
GTTGCAGCAATGCAAAATCTACCAACTATGTATACTGACCAAAATGGTCTACACCAACCACAAGGTGCTATTGTAGCAATGAATCCACATAACGGTTATATTGTTGCCATGGTCGGTGGTCGTGGAGATGATGCCTTTAACCGTGCATCACAAGCGGAACGTCAACCAGGCTCTGCTATGAAACCATTTGTTTACTTAGCTGCTATTCAATCTGGTAAAACTCCAGGTTCCATTGTTGATGACAGTCCTGTTGATTTTAATGGATGGCGTCCTCAAAACTATGAACGAAACTATGAAGGCAATATTACTTACCGTTATGCATTACAACATTCTCGTAACGTACCAGCTGTAAAAATTGCTGATGAAGTGGGCATGTCTAAGATTATCGACTTAGCTAAGAAGATGGGTATTACTACCTTAACTGATGAAGATAACAACTTATCAACAGCACTTGGTGGTTTAACTCATGGTGTTTCACCATTAGAAATGGCAGAAGCCTATGGCGTACTGGCTAATGGTGGCGTCAAGGTTCAACCTACAGCAATCATAAAAATTGTGGATCGCAACGGACAAGTGGTGGAAGAAAATTCCATCCAAGAAAAACGCGTCGTTGAAGAAAAAGATGCGGCTATCATCACAGATATGTTAGAATCTGTTATCAATGGTGGTACTGGTGGCAATGCTGCTATCGGTAGACCTGCAGCTGGTAAAACAGGTACAACAGATGATGAAAAAGATGCTTGGTTCGTTGGATATACACCTGATTTAGTTGCTGCGGTTTGGATAGGCGATGACTACGGATCTGAAACGTTAGGTATTACCGGTGGTTCAACGCCGGCAGTAATGTGGAGACAATTTATGTCGGCCGCATTAGCTAATACCCCTGCTTCTGACTTTAATGTACCTGCTAGTGCTCAATCAGCTGTTTCTGAAGGTTATTATAATCCTGTAAAAGCACAGCCTAAAAAAGAAGCTGCTAAGGACGAAAAAGCAGACAAAAAAGACGATAAAGACAAATCGAAAGATGAAGCTGTAAAAGATGACAGTGGCTCAAAAGATGATGCAACTGAACAGAAATCTAATTCATCGAAAAGTAAAAAGTCTAGTAAAAAAGATCGTTAATCTCATACGCTAAAGGAGTGGAACATGTGTTCCGCTCCTTTCTTTTACGTAAAAAAAGATAGTAAGTTCAAAGAACTTACTACCTTTTCTATTTCTATATATGTATATGGCTATACCCCATAACCAATTTGATATACGATAATAATTTACTGTATTATCTATAACTATATCACTATTGTGTAGCTTTATTTCAGAACTACATTGGTAGCCCCTGCACCACCTTCATCATAGCCTGCCGTTTCAAAATGAGCTACATGCGGTAAGGTACGTAAATATTGATGTACACCTTCTCGTAATGCGCCAGTCCCCTTACCGTGAATAATGCGCACTTGATTAACACCACCAAGTAAAGCTTGGTCAATAAATCTACCAACAGAAACTGTCGCTTCATCTACCGTTTGTCCAAGAATATTGATTTCAGTACGAACCTCTTTTTGGCGTTGTACGGCAGAGCCACCCATACGTTTTCTAGTCTTAGGCATAACTGCCTTTTGTTCCCGTGCAAGCTTATTTCCTTCTTCACGTGTAGTAGATTGTAATTCGCTAACCTTTACAGTAGCTGTTAGTCCATTAATATCTACATTCACACGATTGCCATTGATAGCTAATACGGTACCTAATGAGCGTAAAGATGTAACATATACTGCTTGGCCTACCTTAATAGCATCTGCAGTCAAAGATTTACGATCATCATCTACTGGAGATTCTGGTATATGTACATTAGAGATACCCTTACGTGCAGCATTAATAGCAGATTGACGCTTATCCTTATTTGTTTCAGAGAATTGCGATTTCAATTGCTTGATAATCGCTTCCCCTTCGACGCGTAAGCTACGTTTCATAGATTCTGCATCAGCTTGAGCTTTGGCTAAGATTTGTTTACGCTTTTCGTTAAACTGTTTCTTTTCCTTCTCTAACTGGCCACGCATACGACGTGTTTCATCAAGCTCTTTTTTTAAGGCTCTTTCACGTTCAGATGCCTTACGAAGTTGTTCATTCAAATCTGAAAGAACTTCTTCCATTTCATGGCTACCAAATTGAGATTTATACTCTGCAGCGCGCGTTACGATATCTTTTGGTAAACCTAAGCGGGCCGCAATGCTTAATGCATGGCTACTACCTGCTACACCGATATGAAGTCGATACGTTGGCTTTAACGTACGCTCATCAAATTCTACATGGCCGTTTTCGATTCCTTCTGTATGGTATGCATAGTTTTTAAGCTCATTATAATGGGTACTTACCATCATAAGGGCACCTTTTTTACGGAAGAACTCAAGGATAGATACAGCAAGTGCACTACCTTCCTCTGGATCTGTACC
>CADFKY010000167.1 GCA_902834965.1 Veillonellaceae bacterium | reverse complement strand
CAAAAAGGACTTTGTATTGCACCAGGTATATCTCCTATTGTAATTAGTGACAGATTATATGAGGAACGTGTAAAAAATAATCACATTAAGAATCTTTATTTTGATTTCAACCAATATATAAAGAACTTTACAAGAGGTCAAACACCATTTACACCTGCTGTTGGGGTATGCTTAGAAATGAATAAAGCATTACATTTAATTGAAGAAGAAGGTTTTGAAAACTATTTATCTCGTATTGATAGTGTGGCAAAAGATTTCAGAAATAGAATTAAAGAACTGCCAGTATCTCTTCCTGCTTTTACTATCAGTAATGCGGTTACACCTATTCGTTTTGAACAACCAATTGCTAAAGATGTATTTACAATTTTGAAGGACAAATATGATATTTTTGTAAATCCTACGGGTGGGGTCAATGAAGACTTTGTACTACGCGTTGCTCATATTGGTGATACAACGATTGAGGATAATAAAATGCTCGTAGAAACAATGAAATCAGTCATTAAAGAGATTACAGGTAAATAATATGGTAAAAGTGATAACATATGGAACATATGATTTGTTTCATGAGGGACATTATAATCTATTAAAGAATGCAAAAGCATTAGGTGATTATCTTATTGTTGGGGTTACATCCGACTATTTTGATAAATCTAGAGGCAAATTTAATGTTCGTGATTCTTTAATGACGCGCATAGATAATGTGCGTGCTACAGGTTTTGCAGATGAAATCGTAGTAGAAGAATATTTTGGCCAAAAAATAGATGATATCAAACGTTTTAATGTAGATATATTTACTGTTGGATCTGATTGGGAAGGCTATTTTGATTATTTAAATGAGTATTGTAAGGTAGTTTATCTACCAAGAACACAAGGTATTTCTAGTACTCAAATCAGAAATTCCGAGAATGTTAGATTAGGTATTATTGGTAATGAAGTTATTTTGGACAGATTTTTAGATGAGTCTAAATTTGTTAGTGGTATTGATATTATAGGTGGGTACACAGAGACAGATGAGACTGATACTATCTATAAATCATATCAGTTTAATGATTTAGAGCAATTTTGTTCATCTGAAAAGTTACTAGATGAGGTAGATGCGGTATATATTAACATGCCTTTATCTAAACGTGGTGCGTATATTGAAAAAGCACTACAAGCTAGAAAACATGTATTAACAGAATTTCCATTTAGTAGTGACCTTGATGAAACATTACGCTTGATAGAGTTGGCGAAATCTTCCAACTTAGTATTAATGGAAGGCTTAAAAACAGCGTATAGCCCTGCTTTTAATAAGTTAATTGCCATGGCTCGTAGTGGAAAAATTGGTAAAATCTTTAATGTAGAGGCTAATTTTACACAAGTTTTAGGTGATGATTTGGCTAATCAAGTTAGAATAGCGGGTGGTAGTATTTTATCTTTAGCATCCTATCCGTTATTGGCTATCTTTAAACTCTTAGGCTTTAATTATAACCGCGTTGATTTTATAAGCCATAAGGTTGATGATGTCGATATTTTATCGAAAATTAATTTCCTTTATGATGATGCGATGGCTTCTGCTACAGTGGCTATCAATGCTAAAGCTGAGGGTGATTTAGTCATATCTGGTTCTAAAGGATATATCTATGTACCTGCACCTTGGTGGAAAACAGAATTCTTTGAAATGCGTTTTGAAGATGTAAACTTGAATCAAAAGTACTTCTATAAATTTGAAGGTGAAGGCTTACGATATGGAATTGTTGAGTTCTTGAAATGTATTAGAGAGGATTCTGAAAGCTTCTTGATGAGCCATCAAGATATAATTGAAGAGGTACGCGTCCTCCATAAGTTTGTATCTGATACCGATGTTACTGTAATTTAGTATGGGATTTGATGAGTATGCAACAATTATCTTTACGAGAAGTTCAGCTAGAAGAGTTAAATCTTCTCAAGGATTTTGACCAATTTTGCAAAAAATATAATTTAAAATATAGTTTATGTTATGGCACATTAATAGGTGCAGCTCGACATAAAGGGTTTATACCTTGGGATGATGATATTGATGTTTGCATGCCAAGACCTGATTATGAACGGTTATTAACGTTAAAAGAGCACTACGATCACGATGGATTAGAGCTAATTGCTAATCCTATTAATCATAGCTTAGATGCAACCTATGCGGCTATCATCAATAAAAATATTCCTTGTGAAAATACATATTCTAATACATTACGTAGCAAGTATTTATGGATAGATATTTTCCCTGTTGATGGATTTAGTGAAGATATGTCCATCATGAAAGAGATTTATGATAAATCGATTTTTTATCAAAAAATACTTACATTAGCTAGTGCTAAGCTATTTAAGGGTAAATCTCTCATCCATGCTTTAGGCAAATTAGTTATTGTGCCATTATGCCGTTTATTTGGTAAACAACGTTGTATCGATATTATGGATCGATTGGCTAAATC
>CADFKY010000166.1 GCA_902834965.1 Veillonellaceae bacterium | reverse complement strand
TTGAAAGCTCTTATTTCTTTATTAGACGTAGAAAGAACAGGTCCCTAAAAACGACTTAGCTCGCTATGGAGGCTTTTAGGGACCTGTTCTTTCGGTTAACTAATATGAAATTAGAGCTTCAACGCCTCGATCCATTCTGCTTCTTTAAAGCCAACGAGTACTTTGTCTTCAAGAACCAAGATAGGACGTTTCACAAGCATACCATTGGATGCTAATAAAGCGAGTTTTTCTTCTTCGCTAAGGTTTGGTAATTTATCCTTCAATTGTTGTTCACGATAAATCATACCAGATGTATTGAAGAATGCTTTTAAATCTTTACCAGATTGTGGATACCACGCAGCAATTTCTTCAGCTGTAGGATTTTCAGACTTAATGTCACGATCTGTGTATTTAATATTATGATCATCTAAGAATTTCTTTGCTTTTTTGCATGTTGTGCATTTAGGATATTCAACGAATAACATAGCGTCTCCTTATAGTAATACATAATGTTATAACGATTTATTTATAAATTAAGTGTACCAAATATATCGAAAATTATCAATCAGCAGTACATTGGTTTGTAATACATCTTATATTCTTCAGATCAGCTTGAAGCCCCTCTGTATCCTCTGCTTCAAGTAAATCTAAATCCATCTGTAGTCTTAAGAAAAAGCCTTTAGACATACCAAAGTACTTACATAATCGTAAGTCCGTATCTGCAGTGATTTTACGTTTATCTTGTAGGATTTCTTGTATTCGCGATATAGGCACCATAATATCTTTAGCAACGCGATATGCACTTAACCCTAGTGGCTCCATAAATTCCTTGCGTAGAACCTCACTCATTTTTGGCACAGGAATCAATTCCTTCATAACTCTGTCTCCTCAGTGATAATCAATAATTTCTACATCATATAAATTAAAATCTTCGTCTATACAAAAACATATTCTATACTGTTTATTAATACGGATACTACATTGCCCCAATCGATCCCCTTGTAAAAATTCAAACCGATTACCTGGTGGAATCATTAAATCTTCTAAACAGCGACAAGCATGTAAAATGCGTAATTTTAGCAATGCTACTTTTTGAATCTGAAGTGGTAACCGTCGAGAGTACCCACGATAAAAAATACGTTCCGTCTCCTTATCTTTAAATCCGATAATCATAGAACCTCTCCTTTGATTATACCTGTTTTACAGGTACAACTCAATAATATATACCTGCACAACGAGTATATTGTGGAATAACTTTATTCTATAAATGATTTCGGTAAAAGGTTTCTCTAAAATAGCACTCAAATCCTACTGTTCTCCTGACTCTATTGGTCACCTATTTCGGAATGTATCTAGTTCAGGTCATCACTTGAAGATTAACAAATATTAATATTAACTTTTAAAAAATTATCCATATGACTAATGGCTACAAATATAAAAAGACCTATACTCTCCAGGCTCTCATGTGTAAAGTACAGCAGAAAAGTTAGAGAATATAGGTCTCTTATAAAATCTATATATTATTTTTCTTAGTATTCATAACACGATTTACAGCAAGAATGTAAGCCCCATGGCTACAAAGATGGCTGGTAACAGGTTTGCAATGCGGATTTTACCAGGCCAGATAAGGTCAATACCGACGCAGAAGATCAGAATAGATCCCACGTAGGATAGGTTATCGATGGCACTCGGTGTCATCAACGGTGCCGCGATGTGTGCCATAGCGGTAATGATCCATTGAGTAATCCCTACAGGGATAAAGGAGAACAACGCGCCCTTCCCCATAGAGGAAACCATAACCATAACAATGATGCCGTCGAGGATACCTTTTAACAAGAGCGTTTGGTAATTACCCGTTAAGCCGTCTTGAATAGAGCCTAGTACGCCCATGGCCCCCACTGTAAACGTAAGGGACGCCGTAATAAAAGCGTGCGTAAACTGCGGATCACCAGTGTTACCAGTTTTGGCTTTCACCCAGTCACCAAATACAGTAATCCAACGGTTAAGGTCGATGAGCTCACCAATGATGGCGCCAGCCACCATGCTAATGATCATCAGCATAGGCCCCGTCGTTTGTATCGTGCCGTTCACGATGACTAGCATATACTGCATAGCACCGCTCATCCCGAGGAGGAGAACAATAATGCCGCTCACCATCATGAGCGTCTGTTTTAAATTTTCTTTCATAAACCGACCGAATCCGAGACCGCACAAGCTGCCGGCTATGATGAGGCCAATGTTAATGGCCGTGCCCAAACCAATCATATATTTCCCTTTCTGAATTGTGAAAGTACTAGCTTATTTCATCATCAGTATACCAACTATATCGAAATAAATCAATTTATTGTGGTATACAACCAATCTATGCCATATGGCCCTAGATAAAAACATATAGCAAAAAGCCCCTATCCCGTGAATGATATGTACCCCCTTTACTGGACAACCGGTAAAGGGGGTATTTTCATGAGAT
>CADFKY010000165.1 GCA_902834965.1 Veillonellaceae bacterium | reverse complement strand
ATGTAACAGGTTCATTTAAATGAACTTGAACATTATACTTTTTTAGGATTTTCATGAACGTATTGCGTACTTCTAGAGCGGAATCAGATTCAGGGAATACGCGTCCACCACGTTCTACCTTAGTTTTCAAACCCCAACTATGTAATAGTTCAAGCAAGTCTTCATTACTAAAGCGTTCATAAGCACCGTAGAGAAACTTGCCATTACCTGGCGTATTTTTAATGAACTCGGCCATATCAGCATTATTTGTAATATTGCATCGACCTTTACCAGTAATGCCCATCTTCTTACCAACCATATTCATTTTTTCAAGTAATATGACACGAGCACCTTCACGACCTGCTATAACAGCCGCCATAAGACCTGCCGCACCACCACCAATGACTATGATTTGTTTCATTTCTTATCAGTCCCCAACGCTTTAAGTGCTTTAACCTCTCTAATAGTAAGTTGACGAGAAGCACCACGTTTTACACCGCCCAATGTGAGACCTGCATAAGCAATACGTTTTAAGTTATGAATGCGATACCCAAAGTGTTCAAACATACGACGAACCTGGCGATTACGACCTTCATGGATGGTAATCTCTACTTCATGAACACCGTTATGATCGTCAAAACCTAAGTCTACAATTGTAGCAGGTGCTGTCATTCCGTCTTCAAGTTTAACGCCATTGGCAATGACTTGTAAATCTTCATCACGAACGCGACCTTTAATGCGCACTTCATAGGTTTTTTCTACACCTTTAGATGGATGTGTTAAGTTTTGTGCTAACTCACCATCATTGGTAAGTAATAATAAACCTTCAGTATATAAATCGAGACGACCAATAGGATAAATGCGTTTAGATTCGTTTTTGATATAATCTAAAACAGTTTCTCGACCTTGAGGGTCAGATACAGATGTAATGACGCCCTTAGGCTTATTTAATAAATAATACACAGGCTTTTCTTGCGCCAATAATTGGCCATTAACCTTAACCTTATCTTTTTGAGGGTCGATTTTAACGCCCAGCTCAGTTACCTTGCGGCCATTAACTTGAACTTTCCCCTCCGTAATTAATTCTTCTGCCTTACGTCGTGATGCAACACCACAACTAGCAATAAATTTTTGTAATCGTTCCATATTATCCTTCTGTTTCCGAAACTTCTTGATGTAAAGCTTCAATAGATTCTACACCAGCACTTCTTAAAAACTCGTCAGTTGTGCCATAAAGAATAGGTCTACCTACAGTGTCTTTATGACCTAGCTCAGCAATAAGAGATCGAGTGAGTAATTGTTTAATAGTCTTATCACTATTTACACCGCGGATTTCTTCAATTTCAGCTTTAGTTATAGGTTGTTTATAGGCTATAACAGCTAATGTTTCCATCGCTGCATTAGATAATTTATCTTCTCGCTTACGTATATGACCTACATAATCAGCGCTTTCCATAGCGCTAACTAACTCAATACCAGCCCCTGATACTCTCAATCGGATACCTCGGTTTTGGTCTTCAAGCTCACGTTGTAATGTTTCTATATAGTCCTGTACTTCCTCTGTTGAAAGTCCGAATACTTCTCCAAGCATATCGATTGATATAGGCTTTGCCGATGAAAACAATACGGCCTCTAAATGCATTGTTGGTAAGCTCATATAGCCCCCTTTCTATACGGTACCTTCTAAGGCTGCAGTGAATACAATATCATCCTCTTCATAGCGCATTTCCATGATTTGTTGTTTCAACAATTCTAAAACAGCCATAAAGATCGTTACCATACCACTTTTTGTTTCAATTGCTACTAATAACTCTCTAAAGTGTAAACTTTCACCACGACGTATACGACTAGATAAAGACAGAATCATATCTTCTAAGCTATAACTGTCTTTTTCAACCTTTACTTCACGAATAGGTTCCTCTTCAGGTAATTCCTTAGCTCGCTTTAAGGTTTGATAAAAAATTTCGTATAATTGGGAAAGTTCTAAATTATATACATTATCTAATCCAAGTACGCTTGTTTCTTCAGGTCTACTAAATATATTGGCAGAAACAGCTGTACGCTCCATTAATAGAGCTGTAAAATCCTTGATTTTCTTAAACTCTACTAATTTTGCTACCAATTCATCACGTGGATCCTCAGCTTCATCTGGCTCAGGTTCAGCTTTAGGCAGTAACATACGCGATTTAATCTGCAATAAGGTAGATGCCATTACAAGAAACTCACTACTATAATGAATATCAAAGTGATTCCAATTATCTAAATATTCCAAGTATTGACTCGTAATTTCAACGATAGGAATATCGGTGATTTCTATTTTATGTTTTTCAATGAGATGTAAAAGTAAGTCTAAAGGACCTTCAAAAACATCTAACTTATAATTATAATCTCCCATAAACCCCAATCCTTAGAAAATATACTTTAACTATATAATTATAAAGCATTTATAGTAGTACTTTCAAATAATTGTTTTTT
>CADFKY010000164.1 GCA_902834965.1 Veillonellaceae bacterium | reverse complement strand
GAGAAATGCAAGTGTTTTTGTAAAATTTATTTCGAAAATTTTCTAAATGATAAATATTATCAATGTAGTAAAAATGCGGTTTCTTAAAGACTGAATAGTATAGGATTTGTAAAAATAGCCGATTTTGATATTGAGAATGATAACTAAATGAAAAATCATTATTGATTAGATATTGATAACCTTTTCGTTAAATGTACTAATAACTACCCATAAAATGACTATATAACTATAGAATTATGATATATTTATAGAACTCTGTATTTCTTGTATAATAAGTATATAAATACTGAACGTTGTAAAAGGAGGCGCTATGGCATTTGTTAGATATTACGTAGGCGATGTGGTAAAGATGAAAAAGTCACATCCTTGCGGCAGTGATGAATGGGAAGTCAAACGGATTGGCACAGATTTCCTCATTGTATGTAATGGCTGTGGTCATCAACTGTTGATGCCGCGCCCAAAATTTGAAAAGGCAGTTAAGAAAATCGTGTCTAGATTGCCAGAGAATGAATAAGGGGGACGTATGGTACGACTCACTGATTACGTAACAAGTGGGGGCTGTGCATGTAAGATTGGGCCTCATATATTAAATCGCGTATTAAAAGCGGTGACTCCTGTTACTAATGAACATGTATTAGCAGATATGACGGGTGCTGATGACGCAGGCGTATATAAACTTTCAGATACATTAGCATTAGTACAAACATTGGATTTCTTTACGCCTATGGTTAATGATCCTGTTTTATTTGGGAAGATTGCTGCGGCTAATGCGTTGAGTGATGTGTATGCTATGGGCGGAATACCGTTAACGGCTATGAACATTGTGGGGTTCCCGGTGCCTCTTGTTGAACAAGGTGTATTAACAGATGTATTAAATGGGGCAGGCTCCATTGTGGCTGAATCTGGTGCTGCCATCGTTGGTGGCCACAGCATTGAAAATAAAGAACCTATCTTTGGTATGTCTGTGACAGGACAAGTGCATCCAAATCGAATTTGGAAAAATAAAGGCGCTCAAGTAGGAGATGTACTAGTATTAACTAAGCGAATTGGTACAGGCATTATGAATAATGCTCTAAAAGGCGATTTGTTCCCCGTAGGTACCGAGCAAGCTGTCAATAGTATGAGTACATTAAATCGTGTAGGCGCAGAGGTAGCACATAACTTTACCGTTCATGCATGTACGGATGTAACTGGCTTTAGCCTTATGGGGCATTCTGTAGAAATGGCGAGTGCTTCCGATGTGACCATTCATATTAAAGCATATGACATTCCACTCTTTGATGATGTCATCGAAGCAGCTCAAATGGGCTTGGTACCTGCTGCATCGTATGGTAATCGCAAGGCCATAACTGATGTACAAGTTGATGAAACTTTGGATCCAGTATGGATGGATATTCTGTTTGATCCACAAACCTCTGGTGGTTTACTATTCTCTGTTCCTGCCAGTGAAGGTGATCAACTAGTTGAGGCGTTACATGCGGCTGGCATCGACTGTGCTGCTATTATTGGTGCTGTTGAAAGTTTCAGCGGTCTGGCCGTACGCGTCACAGAATAAAATCATAAATAATAATTTCGCTACTATTGGCATAGATATAGAATTAAACTATTGTTAGCTGTTAGCTGTTAGCTGTTAGCTGTTAGCTGTTAGTTGATACTTTTACAAGATTTATAATGTATATAATTTAGAGGTGTATGATGAGTAATACAAATGAATTAACTGTAGACGTACGTGGTAGCTTGTGTCCAAAACCTGTAATTGAAACTAAGAAGGTAAGCGATGCGAATCCAAGCGCTGTCATTACTACTATTGTAGATAATGAGGTTAGTCGTGATAATGTAGAAAAATTTGGTAAGTCTCGTGGTTATGGTGTGGCTATTCGCCAAGATGGTAAGGATTTCTATCTCACCATGACGCCAAATGCGAATCCCGTGACAGAAGCGAATTGCGAACCGATGAACTATGGAAACCGCGTCATCTTGATGACAAAGGATTATCTTGGTGAAGGTAGCGAAGAGCTCGGTCGAAACTTGATGAAAACCTTCTGGGTATGTATGGTAGAAGCAGATGTGAAACCATCTAAGATCTATTTCATTAATAGCAGTGTTAAGATGGTAACTAATGATTCTGTTCATTTGGAAAATATTAAAAAGTTAGCTGATGCAGGTGTTGAAATTGCAGCCTGTGGGATTTGCCTCGATTTCTATGGTGTGAAAGAAAACGTTGGCGTCGGTAGTATTACGAACATGTATGCCATTACAGATGCTATCCTTGGTGACAATATTGTTAAGCTATAATGTTAGCAGCTTATTTTGATATATTGATTTAGAGTTATTGGCTTAGATTAGATTTTTTATTTCGAGCATTAATAGTTTAGGTGAACGAAATCTAATCGTATCGATTGTGTTAGGAGGTGAGGCATTGGAAAATAAAAAATTACTTGTCGTTTTTACATCCTATTA
>CADFKY010000163.1 GCA_902834965.1 Veillonellaceae bacterium | reverse complement strand
CGATACCATCACCAGGAATCAATACGATATTCTTTTCGCTCATATTACCTCTCCATTAACAACTGTCATAGATGAACCACAAACTCATCTTTCGTTATTTCTCCGCCACAAATTCATTCAAGATTTTAGTAGCGGCTAGGTTTTTAAAGTTTTGACCAAAACCGAATAATAAAACACGTAGATCCGAGGTGCATGCGCTAACGCGACTTTAGTAGGTCAAGGCTATGCCGCAGACCGTTAAGCTAGCTGGAGCGGCAGCGCATCACCGAGGATCGGCAACGTAGTATTATTTGCGGTTTTTCGCAAAGTTCACAAGACCGCCAGCTGCTGCAATATCTTGAATGAATTGTGGCAACTCAGTCCCTTGGTATTGTTCGTTTTTAGTCAAGTTGTACACGATACCTTTAGACAAGTCTACGCCGATAGCATCGCCAGCGTCGATACGGTCTACTTGTTCGCCGATTTCCACAACTGGTAAACCGATGTTGATAGCATTACGGAAGAAGATACGTGCAAAGGAGTGTGCTACGATAACAGGCACGCCTTTTGCTTTGATAACGCCTGGTGCGTGTTCACGGGAGGAACCACAACCAAAGTTTTTACCAGCTACCATGATTTCGCCAGCTTTCACATTAGGAGCGAAAGTAGTATCAATATCTTCCATCGCATGTTCAGCCAATTCGTTCCAATCGGCAATCGCCAAGTAACGAGCCGGAATGATTACGTCTGTATCTACATCGTCGCCGTAGCGCCAGATTTTTTTGCTTTCAAAATCCATATTAAACCTCCTCAGGGCCTGCAATGCGGCCTAATACAGCACTTGCTGCCGCCACGTAAGGGCTTGCCAAATATACTTCAGAATCAACGTGACCCATACGACCACGGAAGTTACGGTTTGTAGTGGAAACTGTACGTTCCCCTTCAGCCATGATACCCATGTAACCCCCAAGGCATGGACCACATGTTGGCGTGGACACAGCACAGTCAGCTTGAATGAAGATATCCAATAGGCCATCTTTCATAGCTTGATCGTATACATCTTGGGAGCCAGGAATTACGATACAACGAACGAATGGAGCCACCTTGCGGCCTTTGAAGATTTCCGCAGCTGCCACCAAGTCTTCGTAACGGCCATTTGTACAAGAACCGATGATAACTTGGTCGATTTTAATATCTTTGTCGATTTCGTTAATGTAATGTGTATTAGATGGCAAGTGAGGGAATGCTACCACAGGTTGCAATTTAGACAAGTCGATTGTAATCGTTTGAGCATACACTGCATCAGGGTCAGGATTAATTGGTTCTACAGGACGATTTACGCGACCTTTAATGTATTCTTCAGTAATTTCATCATATGGGAATACGCCACATTTACCACCAGCTTCGATAGCCATGTTACAGATTGTAAGGCGGTCAGCCATAGTCATGTGTTGTACGCCGTCGCCAGCGAATTCAAGAGCCATGTAACGAGCGCCGTCTACACCGATTTGACCAATTAAATCAAGAATTACGTCTTTACCAGTTACCCATTTGTTAGGTTTACCGATAAGCTCAACCTTGATTGTTTCAGGTACTTTGAACCAAGTTTTACCTTCAGCCATAGCAACGCCCGCATCAGTGGAGCCAACGCCTGTGGAGAATGCATTTACCGCACCATATGTACAAGTGTGGGAGTCAGCACCGATCATCATTTCCCCAGGACCGATAAGACCTTTTTCTGGCAAAATAACGTGCTCGATACCCATTCTACCTACTTCAAAGTAGTTTGTAATGCCGTGTTCGCGTACGAAGTCGCGCATGACCTTAGCTTGTGTAGCAGATTGAATATCTTTATTTGGTGTGAAATGGTCAGGCACCAAGTAGATTTTATGACGGTCAAATAGAGGTTTGCCGATTTTTAAGAACTCTTTGCGCGCTGGTGGGAATGTGATGTCGTTCATCAATACCGCATCCAAATGACATTCGATGATTTGGCCTGGTTTTACAACATCAAGACCCGCGTGGCGAGCCATATTCTTTTCAGTAATGGTCATACCCATATTATTCTTCCTCCTGTTGTTCTAGCTCCATAGCTAGGAATACTGAGTTTACTGCATTAATATATGCATTTACACTTGATTTAACGATATCGGTGCTGATACCACGACCATGGTACAAGCGACCGTTGTATTCTACCTTAAGGGTTGCTTCCCCAAGGGCATCTTTACCGGCTGTGATAGCACGGATTTGATAGTCTTTTAAGCTGATTGGCAAGCCCACAACACGTTCAACTGCTTTAAGGGATGCGTCTACCGGACCATCACCTACGGCAGCATCTGCTTTCTCGCCTTCTGGAGTCATGAGGCGAACGTCAGCGTATGCGTAGCCTTTTTCACCTAATTTGTAGTATTGAGCCACGAGCTCGAATGCTTTTTTATGATGTAAGTTATCTACTACAAGAGCGATAATATCATCATCGTATACTTGTTTTT
>CADFKY010000162.1 GCA_902834965.1 Veillonellaceae bacterium | reverse complement strand
TGGAAAATAAAAAATTACTTGTCGTTTTTACATCCTATTATTTTGGTGATAAAGCAGACAAGATATTAACAGAATTAGAGGTGTCTCATCAATTGATGGCTACACCTCCAGAACTGTATGATATGTGCGGGTTATCTGTACAAATAGATCCAAGTATTGTAGAGCAGGTTCAGACTATTTTAAAAGAACATAAGATCAGTACATCGGGCCTCTTTTGGTATGAAAAAGGTGAACTGGCTGTACCATATAAAGCCTAGACATCGTCTAGGCTTTTTCTTGTTTTTTATTAAATTTTGATTCTTATATAATTTAACGGCTAACTATGGTACCATAGATATATGATATTTTTTATCATTATGGAGGTATATATGAGCAAGTATGAAATAGAAAATGTAAAATTAACAGCCCCTAAATTGGATCGTAACGATTTAGAATATGCTATGACCTATCGCTATGCATGTAAAAAGTTTGATAGCACGAAGAAGATTTCTGAAGAAGACTGGAATGCTATTCTTAATGCGGCACGTTTGTCTCCTACATCTCTTGGCTTTGAGGCTTACCAATTGTTGGTGATTCAAAATCCAGAAATTCGGGAAAAAATGAAAGCTCATGGTTGGGGGATTTTAGCAGGCCTTGAAGCTAGTCATGTAGTAGTTTTCTTGGCGCGTAAAAAAGTGGACTTAGAGTTTGACTCCTCTTATGTACGTTATATTCAAGAAACAGTTAAGCAATTACCTGCAGAAGTAGATGCAGCATACCGTGAGAAATATGCTCAATTTACTACAAGTGACTATAAAACATTTGAGTCTGAACGGGCTGCCTTTGATTGGGCCTCTAAACAAGCGTATATCGTTATGGCGAATATGATGACTATGGCGGCGTATGAAGGCTTAGATTCTTGTCCATTAGAAGGCTTCAATCAAGATGACATGACCGCACTCTTAGGTGATGAACTTGGCCTGTTCGATACTAAACACTTTGGCATTGCTGTAATGGCTGCCTTTGGTTACCGAGACGAAGAACCACATCGTAATAAAACACGTCGTACAATGGATGAAATTGTAACAGTAGTTGAGTAGATCATATATGAGAACTAAATCGAAATTCTTCATTTAACCTTTAGAATTGAATGCTATATTATAAATATACAACAGTTCTAAAGTATTCATAAATACTGTATTTTTGATGGGATTTATGAATATTTTGATTAAATAGGAAGGAGTCACAATTATGGCATTAGAAGATAAATTAGATCAAGTTAAAGGTGCAGTAAAAGAAAATGCAGGTAAATTAACTGATGACAAACAAATGCAAGCAGAAGGCGCTGTTGAGAATACAGTAGCAAAAGTAAAAGATGCTGCTGATAGTGTTGTTAATGATATCAAAAAGACTGCAGATGATGCTAAAGATGCTGTAGAAGGTGCTATTAGTGGACTTAAAAATGCATTGGGCAATGATGATAAATAAAATTAAATAAAAGCTATTTTGTAGCATTAAAAAAACCAGTAAATCGATCGATTTACTGGTTTTTTGTTATTAATTTGTGTTATACGTTGAAGCGGAAGTGTGTAACGTCGCCGTCTTTCATAACGTAGTCTTTACCTTCAAGGCGTACAAGGCCTTTTTCTTTAGCCGCATTTTGGCTACCGCAAGCTTGTAAGTCATCGAAGGATACGATTTCAGCACGGATAAAGCCTTTTTCGATATCGGAGTGAATTTTACCAGCTGCTTGAGGCGCTTTTGTGCCATTTACAATTGTCCAAGCACGAGCTTCCATTTCACCAGCAGTGAAATAGTTGATAAGACCTAAGAGTGCATAACTTGCTTTGATAAGTTTAGTTAAGCCAGATTCTTCAAGGCCAAGATCTTCAAGGAATGCAGCAGATTCTTCTTCAGATAATTCAGCAATTTCAGATTCGATGCGAGCAGAAACAACAACGATGCCAGCGCCTTCGTTTTTCGCATATTCCTCAACACGTTTTACATATTCATTGGAAGAGTAATCAGATACTTCATCTTCAGAAATGTTAGCTACATAAAGAGATGGTTTTGCTGTAAGCAATGTCAACTCTTTGATCATTTCTAATTCTTCTTCTTCGAGACCTTGTGCACGAACTGGTTTTGCTTCACCTAGACCTTCGATGATGCGTTCTAGTAATGGTAACTCAGCACGCGCATCTTTGTCACCAGATTTAGCGATTTTTTCAATACGTTGTTTACGTTTTTCCACGGATTCAAGGTCTGCAAGGCAGAGCTCAGTGTTGATGATTTCAATATCACGAATTGGATCGATAGAGCCAGAAACGTGAGTGATGTTAGGGTCATCGAAACAACGAATGACTTGAGCAATAGCGTCTACTTGGCGGATATGGCTAAGGAATTTATTACCTAAACCTTCGCCTTTGGACGCACCTTCTACAAGGCCTGCAATATCTACGAAGCGCATAGCAGCAGGAAGGATGCGTTTAGAACCAAACATTT
>CADFKY010000161.1 GCA_902834965.1 Veillonellaceae bacterium | reverse complement strand
ACTACGAAATCATCAACCCGTTGTGTTTGTATTTTCCCACCAAATCGTGGTGCTTGTTCGTAAAGAGTGATATTCCAGTCCGGCTTTGCATGACCTAAATAATAAGCCGCTGTCAATCCTGTTAGGCCACCGCCCACAATTGTTACATTCACGAATGAATCCTTTCTAATATTGCACTCGCCATAGCTTGTAAGAATGTTTCATTACAATTCGGCATCTGTGCACGCATATATACAGCGCCGCCCGCATCAACGAGTTCTTTACACTCCACATCATTATCGTACAACACCTCTACATGATTGCTGACAAAGCCAAATGGTACAAAGGCGATATGTATCGCACCATTACGTAGAGCTTGATTGATGGCCTCTTCTACGGTAGGACCTAACCATTGACCATGTGGGGCCGCACTCTGCCAAGCCACAGACCAATTAGATAAACCACAACGTTCTGCGATTTCTCGGGCACTTTCCTCTAAGGCTAACGCATAAGAGTCACCGTTGTGGCTATTAATAAGCGGTATACTATGAGCACTAAAAATAACAAATACATCCTTAGTATCATCGATACAATCTGAAACGGCGTTTACCCAATATTCCATAAATGATGGTTGATCCCACCAGGAGCGAATCACATCAAAGGTTACCCCTTGATGGTCACCAATGGCAGCTTGTACTTGCTTCTCATAGGCCCCTGTACCAAGAGACGTAAAGAATGGAGCCGTTACGATAGCAACGATGTGTTCTACACCTTGTTGGACCAAAGCATCTACCGCATCAGCAATCGAAGGTTTCATATGAAGATACCCAATAGCTGATGGCATTGATGGTAACAATGTAATCAATGTTTCATATTGACGCTCTGCCATTGTTTGTAATTCTATATTAGACCATTGTCCAATTGCATCATAGCGACGTGTAAGATTAACCACTTCCGCCTCTGTAGGCACACGACCATGACGAATGCTCGTCATATATGGCACTAAATCATCCTTACTTGAAGGGCTACCATAGGATAAAAATAATAATCCTTTTTTCTCAATGTTCACTAGATTACCCCTCTTGAGCCCATAGTTCACGACTACGTTCATGTACATAGTCTGTGAGCCAATGAAGCTTTTTAGGATCCGCTTCTGGGAATACGCCATGACCTAAGTTAAAGATATGGCGACCGTAACGAACACCGTCAAGTAAAATACGATCTACTTCATGAGCTAATGTTTTTTCATCGGCGAATAGATACGCTGGATCTAGATTACCTTGTACCGTTTGTGTTACACCTCGTTCATTAGCCATAACGATGGAGCTACGCCAATCAAGAGCGATTACATCCAATGGCAAATGAGACCAAATAGATACGAGATGATCCGTACCAACACCATTCATGGCCATAGGCATGTGAGGGTATCGTTCCTTTACAGTCTTAATAATGCGTTCCATATGAGGATAAATACCTTGTTTATATTGGTCCGCATTCACAGCGCCTACCCAAGAGTCGAAGATTTGTAGTGCATTCGCACCCGCTTCAGCTTGCATAGACAAGTACTCAATAGACATATCCGCTAACTTTGTCATCAATGCATTCCACACATCAGGAGCACCGATGAGCATGCCACGAGTTTTATTGTAATTCTTTGTCGGGCCCCCTTCGATGAGGTATGACGCAATCGTAAATGGTGCGCCACAGAACCCGATGAGCGGAACGTCGAGCATACCAGATGTTAACAGTGTAATTGTTTTTCCAATATAGTCTACCTTTGTAGGATCAAAGGTATCTAATTTATCTACATCAGCCATGGAGCGAATCGGTGTATTAAACACAGGGCCTACACCAGCCTTGAGTTCTACCTTTACATTCATGCCGACCATAGGACTCATAATATCCTTGTAAAGAATTGCAGCATCCACGCCGTATTCTTTTACAGGCAATTCCGTAACGCGAGCGCATAACTCAGGCTCTTTTGTAATCTCAAAGAGCGTATATTTTTCCTTAATTTTGCGATATTCCGCTTGGCTACGACCAGCTTGGCGCATATACCATACAGGTGTTACACCAGGGTTCTTCCCTTGGATCATATCTAAATATGCTGTATTCAAGTACTCAACCCCTTTCTTTCTAATTTATACTAACACACTATGATAACTAAAACAGTTACTTTAGTTACATCACATATATCATCACTATGAATATTCCCTGTGAAAGCTAAACACCTTCACAGGGGTTCAATTTAGTTGCGACTTAATCTGTAGCAATCAATGTTTAATTGCGACTCAATCTGTGGCAATCAATGCCTGTAATAGATTGAGCCATATCAAATACAGAACGTTGACATGTAAATAACCAGATTTGTTGGTTCTTTCCGACTTCAGCTAATAATTCTAATGCACTGCGCTGACGGTTTTCATCAAAGCGTACGAGAATATCATCTAATATGATTGGCAAGGATTCGACTTGGTAAGAGAATACCTTAGCTAATGCTAG
>CADFKY010000160.1 GCA_902834965.1 Veillonellaceae bacterium | reverse complement strand
AATTAAAGACGCGTACAGAACATCTGTACGCGTCTTTTTATGTTCTTAACTAATATACATCTTATTATTTATTAGCATAAATGCTTGGCACTCCATTCACATCGGAGCATTGTGTCTTGCATTGAGATCGATTACTGCAAACCCAGTTAATACGTCCTCTCGCCTCTTGCTTAACAAAATACCCTTCTTTACATCGTGGACATTTATATTGTTTATCTTCGTCAGCTACAATGATATTACTTTCACCCTTTGAAACATCACCCTCAACCGGTTGTGTATGTTTACAAGCAGGATAATTAGTACAGCCTAAAAAAGCACCAAATTTACCATTACGCTGTTGCATTCTGCCCTTATTACACTTAGGACAGACCGGCAAAGAAGATAGATCTACATCAGAATTATCCATCGGACGTTTCCGGTTTTGATTCGTTATAGTGCGAACTACATTGGGCATCATTTGACCAGAATTTACCTGTTTATCAAAGCCAAGCTTATCAATCAACAACTGTAAAAACTTAACTTGATCAGACAAGAAGGAATCTAAGGTATCCTCCCCTTCGCTCATGAGGGCCAAACGTTCTTCCCATACAGCCGTTTCATCAGGATATAACAATTCATCAGGCAAAGCATCTACTAAAAGGTAGCCCGTTTCCGTAGGTGATAGAACTTGCTTCTTACCAGATGTTTTCATAAAGCCACGACTGATAAGTTCGTCAATAATATTGGCACGAGTCGCCTCTGTACCAATACCAGATACAGCCTTTAATTGCTTTTTCAAGTCTTCATTTTTTACAAACTTGTGAATTTCCTTCATCGCTTGTAACAACGTAGACGGTGTAAAGCGAGAAGGCGGCTTAGTTTGCTTCGCCTCTACAGAGGAATCCGTGTAAAGCACAGAATCATTTTTCTTAACCGCAGGCAAATGATCTGTTTCTTCAATAGCCTCTTTTTTAGAGTCTGTTTCTGCACCACGTTCATCAGTTAAATCAGGTTCATCATTATCTGTCACAGATTTAGACTTTTGTCGTTTATAAAGTAATTTCCATCCTTCGTCTATAACTACACGGCCATTGGCAACAAACTCTTCTTTGCATTGCTCCACGACGATTTTAGTTTGCTCATAAATATGTTCGCCATAAAACTGAGCAATATAGGCCTGACTAATGAGGAAGTAAATATTGCGTTCCTCACGGGACAAACTATTTATATTACAAGCTACGGTCGTAGGAATTATAGCATGATGGGCTGTAATCTTCTTTTCATTCCAAGCGCGGCTCTTAATGGAGCGGTCTGCATCAGTAGCCCACTGTGCTAGTCTTTCATCTCCTGCATTCTGTAAATTATTGAGAATTGCATTGCGGTCACCATATTGATTTGGTGGTAAATATTCACAATCAGAACGAGGGTATGTAGTCAATTTCTTTTCATATAGTTTCTGTGCTGTATCAAGTACAGTTTGCGGATCATAGGAAAAAGCTTTACCAGCTAATACCTGCAAAGATGATAGAGACAATGGTAAACGCTGTACATCTTTCTTTTTAGATTTTGTAACAGCTTTAATAACTCCATCTGACCCCGCCTGTAAGCGCTCTACTAATTCATCGGCTATGGCTTTATTAATAAGACGTCCATCTGGGTCAAGCCCCTTTTGTTCGTCTGTAGGCTGCCACGTAGCCCAGAATACACCATTTGGATGATTATATAAAACCTTTAATGTAAAATAATCGACCGGTTTAAATGCCGCTAGTTCTCGCTCTCTGCGCACAACAAGGGCTAATGTTGGAGTCTTAACACGACCGATAGGTAATGTTACTTTATTACCTTTATAACGTTCAGACAATGTATAGGCACGAGATAAATTCATGCCAATAAGCCAGTCTGCACGTGCTCTAGCCAATGCAGATTGATATAGATTGTGAAAGTCTTTATTATCCCGTAGATCATTTAATGCGGCACGAACAGATTTTTCGTCCAATGCATTTAGCAAGATACGTTGTACAGGTTTTGTATTTCCTACATAATATAATACTTCATCAACCAACAATTGACCTTCCCTGTCCGGGTCACCTGCGTTGACGATAATGTCCGCTTTACCGATTAATTCTTTTACAGTCTCAAACTGTTGACGACTACTATCCGTAACGAGTAATTTCCACTCATCAGGCACAATAGGTAAATCTTGAGGGCGCCAGCGGATATATTTATCATCGTAATCACCAGGTTCTGCTTGATGTAATACGTGCCCTACAACCCAAGTCACCACATCATCACCTTGGATAAAATAGCCATTCCGTTTTTGGATATTCTTGTTTTCTGGCAAGCATTTACTAATTTCGCGAGCCATGGATGGCTTTTCCGCAATAAATAACCTCATGGTCCCCCTCCTTAACATAAAATAACGGCTATTCCCCAAGCCGCTCTTTGAAATCTCATTATACTACAATTTAGTGGTCATAACTACCAAAATCATGTATAATTTTAAAGATATGAATGGTGTGAA
>CADFKY010000159.1 GCA_902834965.1 Veillonellaceae bacterium | reverse complement strand
GGCAGCGGACTGTCTCAAATTAACAGCAATATAGTATCATAAATCACGTACTGTTAGCAAGTATTTTCTATATTATTTTAATAATCCAAATATTTACGTATTATTTACGTATAATTGGTCGTTTTAACTTACCTAATAAGCGATATAAATTCTCCTGTTCTTCATCCGATAAATCAGAGAACATTACATTAAGAAATTCGTTATATGTATGTAAAAGAGTTTTGCCTAATCGTTTCCCCTCATCTGTTAAGGTGACTACAGATATACGTTTGTCCATATAATCAATATGTTTTGTAACATATCCCAATTCAATGAGAATATCTGTCTGCTCCGACACAGTAGCGGGACGCATATTAAGAGCATCTACTAACTGCTTCTGTGATGCTCCTTGAGAACGCATATATAATTCAATAATAATTCTATCACGAGACTTTTCTTTGCCGCTTGGCACCTTACATAAGGCTTTATATAATTCATCATGATTCATAATCATCTATCTCCTCATACAACTTTGTATATTATAAAGTATTCGCCATAGTCTCTAAAAATCCTGCATAAAATTTGCATATTCTTCGTAAAAGCAAAAAAGAGGTACGCACGGTACCTCTTCTCTTGTATATCATTGTAAAATTTTTAACTTTTACTGAAATATGTTATTTTAATGCGCTAATATCGCCAATAATAGCCATTACACTGTATGCTAAACGAACGAGTTGTAAACGGTTAGCTTTAATAGCTTCATCTTTATCCATAACCATTACATCTTCAAAGAATTTGTTAATGGCTGGAACTAAAGTAGCTGGAACTGCCACGACTGCATCATAATCGCCTGCTTCCCAAGCAGCACTACTTGCTTCAGATGCTTTAGAAGCAGCTTCGAACAATTCTTTTTCAGCATCTTCTTTCAATAAATCGCTATTAACACCAGTATATTCCACATCTTTTACAAGATTGTACATACGAGTATAAGCTTGAACAAGTTCAACGTTTTCATCGATGCGGTTAGCTAACAATGCATTTACAAGACCTTCAGCATCAGCAACGGATAATTCGTTGTTAGACAACAACAAGTCGATTACATGATGAGGAACTTCGCGATCAAGGAAGATATTTTTCAAACGAAGTGTGAAGAACTCTTCTACTTGGCCAAGCAATTCGTCTTGTTTTTCAGCTGGTACATTAAGCAATTCCATAGATGCTTTGAAGATTGGACGCAAGCTGATATTCCATTCGCTACCAAGCAAGATGTTCAAGATACCAATTGTTTGACGACGCAATGCATATGGATCTTGAGAGCCTGTAGGGATTAAACCACGGCTGAAAGTAGCTACGATATTATCTACTTTATCGATGATGGACAATACTTTACCTGCTTCAGTTTGAGGCAATACATCGCCTGCAAAACGTGGTAAATATTGTTCGAAAATAGCTTCTGCTACCTCAGGAGATTCACCATCAAGTAAAGCGTACTCTTTACCCATTACACCTTGTAATTCAGTGAACTCTGTAACCATACCTGTTGTAAGGTCAGTTTTAGCAAGCTCTGTAGCGCGTTCTAATACAACAGCTGCATCTTCGTGCAAGCCACATTCTTCACCGAATACACGGCCCAATTTAAGCAAACGTTCAGTTTTATCTGCTAAGTTACCAAGACCTTCTTGGAATACGATTTTAGTCAAACCATCTTGACGGTCGATAAGAGGTTTCTTGCGGTCTTCGTTAAAGAAGAATTTAGCATCATCAAGACGTGCACGCAATACACGTTCATTACCAGCTTGAACTACTTCGATAGAATGATCGGAGCCGTTACGAACTGTTAAGAACATTGGCAACAATTTGCCGTCTTGGTCAACCAATGGGAAATAACGTTGATGGTCTTTCATTGGTGTAATGATAGCTGCATCTGGAAGTGCCAAGTAGGACTCTTCAAAGCCACCACACAATGCTGTAGGCCATTCAACAAGATAGTTGATTTCTTCTAACAAATCATCATCCCAAACGATGGATGCATTTTTAGAAGCAGCAATATCATGTAATTGTTTGGAGATCAACTCACGACGTGCGTCTTGATCAACCATAACAAAGTTTTCTTTTAATGTGTCTACATAGGATGCTGCATTTTTGATAGTGATTTCATCAGCACCTAAGAAGCGATGACCACGTGTTACATTACCAGATTTTACAGTAGCAAATTCTACAGGAATTACTTCTTCATCAAGTAATGCTACAAGCCAACGTACAGGACGTACGAACTTAGCATCTAAATTACCCCAATGCATGGATTTAGGGAAGTTAAGACCTGTAATCAGTTGTGGTAACATGTCTGTGACGATATCTTTTGCCGGAACCCCTGCAGTTTTAGTTTCAGCGTAAATATAGCCGTCTTCTACAACGAGATCCGTTACATCAAGACCTTTACCCCGAGCAAAGCCGATAGCTGCTTTTGTTGCATTACCGTCAGCATCATATGCGATAGAAGCAGAAGGACCTTTATGACGTTCACTGATTTCAGCAGATGTGTCAGCAAGACCTTTCACGATAAGAGCCAAACGACGTG